>CAMWSP010000001.1 GCA_947176935.1 uncultured Porphyromonadaceae bacterium
GGGTTATTATCAGGTTATGATTTTCCAGGGGCAAAGTTACGCAAAATTTGGGAAAGTTACAAGTGGCGGCCGGCGGTGTGTGACTGAAATTCGGGGGCGTATTGGCTTTGGGCCTGTGCCGGGGCGAGGGAGAATGAGCCGGAGGCGGTAACGTAGAATGTTTCAGTCAGTTGCGTGGTGCCTTTGGGTAGGCGGGTCAGGTACCAGTTGGTCTGCGTGGCGGTGGGTTCGCGATAGGCGGGAGCCATGCCGGTGTAGACCATGGAGGGGAGCTGGTCAACGGCCTGGAAGGCGGCACACGGAGGCTGGGTCACGAGCAGGTAGTCGATGCTCTGAGCGGCTTCGAGAGTGAGGGTTACGGTTATTTTCTCGCCGGGGGCCATTCGGCCGCTGATGGTGCGGGTGAGCTTCAGGCGGTCGGATGCGAAGGCCTCGACGCGGCCAACCGAGTCGGTTGAGGCGCTGAACACTCCGCCCCAGGCCGGATATTGGCCTTTATGGATTTCCACTTCGCCTCCGTCGGGGAGGTCAAGGCGGAATTCGCCGAGGAAGCTGTTGGCGCTGATGTCGGCGGGCTGATTGTTGACCTTCACGCTCAGGGAGTTCGAGGCGGGCACGAGCCAGGTTTGGCCGCTGTTGAGAATGGCGGCAACGAGGGCGCTGACATCGGTGCGGGCCGAGGCGTCGGCGCTCTGCAGGCGCCGGAGCCATGCGTTGCGGATAATTCCCACTTCGGCGCATTGGGGCTCGATGGCGGCGAAGGCATTGAGCAGCACGGGGTCGAGCGGCATCTGATTCCACGCTTCGTGCTGGCGCAGCGATTCGATGAGCTTGCGGGCGGTTGTGGGGTAGTTGTTTTCGTGTAGAATGATTGCCGCGCGGGCCAGCTCGGAGAGCGACAGGTCGCGCCAGTGGCCAACGAGGTGCTGAACGGTGGCTTCGGCTGCGCGGCGGGCGGGAGCGGATTGGCGCACGTCGGCAAAGCGCGAGCGGAGCATCACATAGGCCGGGAAGGTGGCTTTTTTGTTTTTGGCGAACTCGCGGGCCACTTCGCGGTCAAGGTATTCAACCGCCGCGGCGGTGAGTTTTTTCAGCTCCGCGTTTTCGGGCATGTAGCCCATGCGTTTGAGGTCGGCCAGGGTTGATAGGACGCGCATGGTTACCCATTGCGAAGCGTCGGAGTTACCTTCGACCCAGGCCAGGCCGCCCTGGCGCGTGAGTTTAGAGAGGGTTGAAACTGCGTCGCCGATATTGCGGTCAATCAGCTTGTTGTTGAAAAGGAGCATCAGGCGGGCGCGCTGCTCGGACTGGCGCTGCGCGGCGCTGAGGAAGGGCGTGGAAGATAGCAGAGCGAGCTTGAGGTCGTCGTTGCGCATCAGTCGGGAAATCAGAACGGAATCCGACTGTTCCCAGCTATGGAGCGCACGGCCGATTTCGGGGTGGCTGCGCATCAGGCCGCGGGCGGTTGCGGCGCTGAACAGGAGGTTGGCGGCGGTCAGCGCCGAGCGGCCCTGAGGCGCCGACAGGCCGGGCAGCTGGGCCACGCATTCCCAGGTGGCATTGGCGGTGAAGGTCAGAGCGCCGCCGCGCGGAATCGAAACGGTGGTTTCCGTCGAATCGGAGGGGAGGAACAGGGGAGTGCCGGTCGTAACGGTCATTTCCGACGGCAGAATGGCCAGCAGCGACTGCTCGCCGTCGGCAAAGCGGCCGGAGGCGGCGCGCACGCGGATTCCGACCATGGCCACGCCCTCGGGCGCGGTAAATGGCGCTGAAATCAGCGCCGAGCCGTTGGCGGCGATAGTGTCGGCAAACTGATGGCGGGCAATGACCGAATCGTTGGCCGGATTGAAGATTTCAATGAGCGATGCGGCCGGGGCTGCGGAGTCGGTTGCGTTCTGCACCAGGGCGCGGAGCTCTATGCTGTCGCCGGCGCGCATGAACCTCGGCAGCTGGGGCTGCACCATTATCGGCTTGGATGCCACTATGTCGGACTCAAACAGCCCGCTGAGCAGCTGGCGGTTATAGGTCAGCGCCTTGACTGCCCAGGTGGTGTTGGCGTTCGGGGCGGTAAAGGTTACCTGCAGCGAGCCGTCGGGGGCGGTTGTGAGTTCCGGCATCCATAGGGCCACCGGCAGTTCCGGCAGCCGGTAGTCGTCGTTGTTGGCCGTAGCGGCGCTGTTGGCCCCGCCGGTGCCGCGGATTTTGAGCTCGGCCAGCCCCTCTGTGGCCCCGGTGTCGGCGGCGCTCTCTTCCGCCACCGCTTCATCGGCCTCGAAGCTATCCATCATGGCCATCTTGGCGGGCGCTGAGGTAAGCAAGGTGCGGCTCATGGCCTTTTCGGTCATGTATAGCCCATTTCTGACAACCATGCGCCGGCCATACAGGTTGAACCGCGCGCTGACGTTGGCCAGCGGCGAGGCGAGCTTCGGCACCACGCAGTTGCCCGAACGGTCGGTATAACTATTGGCAAAGCTGAAATTCAGGCTGCGGCCCCACGGCTGCAGCGCGTTAAACGCCCAGGGGAGCGGGCGCAGGGCATCGAGCGCACGCGAATAAACGTTGAGCATCACCGCCGCCTGCTGTTCGCGGCCAAGATTGTCGGCCACGCTCAGGGTCCAGGTCTCGGATTCGCCGGGAATCATGCGGTTGCGCATGGATTCGACTTTGAGCGTCAGCGAGCGCGCTATGTTGCTGCGGCGGATGCTCACGTCGCGCGTGTAGAAGCGGTAGTCGCGCAGGGTCAGAAGCGAAATGGTGGCGTTGTTGACCGAGTCGGGCAGGGTAACGTCGACGAAGAAGTTGCCTCGCTCCGGAGTCAGCCAGCGCTGCTCTATGATGCTGTCGGGCGTGTATTTGACCATGAGGATATGGCTGTCGGCGTAGCTTGTTCCGACCAGCAGGCGGCTGCCCGGCTCGGCGGTGGTTACCGGCACGAACAGGCCGCTTTCCGACGGCGGCATCAGGTCGGAGCGGCGGTAAACCTCAATGTTGTAGGCGCTTGGGTGGGCCTCGGCGGCGCTGACGGTCAGCGAGTATTTTCCGGAAGGCACGTTGCTCCAGCTTGAGTCGGGCACTATGGTGTCGCCGGCGGCTACCAGAGTTTGCGTCACAGGCAGGTCTGCGGCCGCGCCCAGGACATTGCGCAGAGTGAAGCGCGGAGGATTGGCGGCATCAACAAAGCTGCCGACTTCGCCCTCGATGAAATAGCGATAGAACGGAATGAAGGCCTGCGCGTCGTGGCTTTCGCCGGAGGGGGATGTGGCCGTTACGGAGGCGCTGAGATTCGTGCCGGCGGGCACTTGCATCCGCACCGAAAATTCGCCGGCCGAGTCGGCCGCAACGGTGTCGGTAGCCACTGTTGAGCCATAGGCATTGCGGAAATCGCGATACCACACCCAAACGGGTCGCTCCTTGATGCTGAGTGCAATCTGCGCATTGGCCAGGGGCATGCCATTGTAGCCCACGGCGCTGCCGCGCAGTTCAACCGATGTGGAATCAACGCGTTCGGCCCGGAGCTCAACCTCGAATGTCGGAGCCTTATAGTCTGCCACTGTGAACATTGCGTGGCCCATATTGCCTATTTCCATGTGGAAATATCCCAGCAGCCCTTCGGCGGGTAGAGGAAAGGCGCCGCTGATGCGGCCGAAGTCGTCGGAACGGAGCGAAAGAGTGTCAATCTGCTGATAATTAGCGTTAAAGAGCTTTACCGTTACCGGCAGGCCGGTGAGCAGCGAGCGACTCATGCCCTTGGCCTCCATCAGGGTGGCGGCGAAGCGCACTGTGTCGCCGGGGTGGTATATGGCCCTGTCGGTGACTGTGTTAGCCGCACGGCGCGCGTCGGCCGACGGCTCGTAGCCCCGGCCATTGTAAATGGTCGGCGAATATATGTCGGCTCCGCGTTCGCCTTTTGTCTGGTTTTGCTTGACAGTTAGGAATTTAACGTCAGTCTGCTCGGCGCCGTTGATAACGTCGAGCGCCATTGCCGGCCATTGCTGATTGCCATAAATCTGACGCGCCAGCAGGAAGTCAGTAACCGTTACGGGGTTGTAGGATAGGTGTTTATCTTCGATTCCGGCGAAGCGCGGAATGATGCGATACTTGCCGTAGTTCTTGAGTGTTATGCTGACTGTGGTGTCGGCCGAGAACACTCCATTGCCGGCAAAAGTCAGTTTAATTTGGTCAAAATCGCGAGAATTTGGTTCATTTTCGTGAATTTCCAGTACCGCTTCGTTCAAACATGTGGCAGAAACTTTGATTCGAAGTTCCTTGTTGCGGCCAACGATGGTGTTACACTCCGAGGTTATTTCCGGGCGGAGCAGGTAGGCGATGGCGGAGCGGACCTCGTCTGACTTTTCGGGCAGAGCGTCGAGTAGCGAATAAACATGGCGGCGCTCGTCGAGGTCCGATGCCGCGCGGGCCAGCGCCAGCATCGGGTAAACGCTAACCGAAGTTGACTTGAAGCGTTCGTAGAGCCGCAGCAATGCTTCGTAGCCATAGGTGCGGCTCAGTTCAAGGTATATCAGCGGATAAAGGCGGTCGTGGTCATAGGCCTTGGCCTCGGCCAGAATCGAGTCGGGCAGATTCGGAACCGCAGCTACCGCAAAGTCATAGAGCGTGGGAAAAAAGCGCTCGTCGGCATCGACCACCGAGCTCCAGGGCCGGGTCGGTTCCCGCCGCAGTTCGCTGACATAGCGCGTAATCGCGTCGATGGCCAGCGAATCGTTGCCTGCCATGTTGGCTCTTGCCAGCTGAATCATGGCGCAAGTTGTCGGCGACTGGGTTCTGCCCTGCACTTTCGCCATGAACTCCAGCGCTGAATTGGCGTTGTCGGGGTTGATGGCCACCTGAGCCAGCGAATAGTCGAGCAGTGCCCGCACCGTTGCGGGACCATCCTTTTTCTTCTCGGCGGTTTTCAGTTCCGCCTGCGCGGTTTTGCTAACGGTTTTCGGAAAAGCAAAATCGGGTTTTGAAGGCGTAGCCCCAAAACCCGTTATTGCTGCGATAGTCACCAGAAAACCGATGATTACCAATCTGTTCATTCTGCTTTTTTCTTGTTTTTATGGCTGTTCTTGTGTGGCGGCGGCGGACACTGCTCCATCAGCTTGCGCTGGAAAGCATGTTCGGTTCCGCGGAGTTTATAGAGCTGACGCTTGGTCAGAACCTTGCGCAACGAGGCTTCATATTTGCTCTCGATCGAAGCGATTTCGGTGTTGAAGCGATATTGCGCCTTGATGGCGGCATCGTAGTCGGCATCGGCTGCGGCCTCCCCTTTGGCCCTCACATTGCGTTCGGCCTGCTTCACCTTCTGCTCGGCGGCCATGCGCTCTGCTTCTTTGGCGTCGTAGAGTTCAAAAAACTCATCGCGCTGATTCTCGGTCAGGTCCAGTTCCTTAATCAGAAAATCATGTTTCAGAGCCTTGAGTTTTTTCATCCATTCCTTGCGCTCGCCCCGGCCGGGACCTTTATCGCCCTGGGCCACTGCGGCGGCCGGCAGCAGGGTCAGCACAGCAAGGAGCATGACAGTCAGTTTCTTCATAAGCTTTCAGGTAATGATAGTCCGGCCTCGTAGATGTCATCGTAGAGGTCAATGTCGTTATAGGAAATATACTCGTCGACGTAGGCCAGGGTCTGGTCGTTTACAACGTCGGCAAACTGAGGCACCGCCGTTTGCGTCAAACCGCCGGTGAGAGTGAAAATATTCATCAGCAGATATATGCCTGCAAACATCGCTGCCAGGTAAACGTAAGGCCGGAGCATCTGCCATTTTGAACGTACAGCCGGTTCGGCTACGGGTACTTCGGCAGGCAAACGTTCCATCATTCGGCGCTGAAAATCGTCGAAATAGCCCTCAGGCACGGTCATGCCGTTGCTCTTGGGAAGTTTGATATTGTCCGGTTTATTCATATTCATTGGTTTAGACTCAAAATATGGCCGAAGGTTTAACGTGATTTAAGAAATTGTTCGATTTTCTTCACCGCGAAATGATAGGTGGCCTTCAGCGCGCCGACCGTGGTGCCGGTTATTTCGGCGATATCCTCATATTTCATGTCGTCGAAATACTTCATGTTGAACACCAGCTGCTGTTTGGCGGGGAGAGTTCCGATGGCCTGACGGAAAAGCTCGTGCGCCTCGTCGCCGTCGAAGTAATCGTCGGCTTCGAGAGTGCCGGCCACCGAGAGGCCCTCGTCGTTCTCCGCGTCGAGGCTGGTCGTGGGGCGCCGCTTCTGCTTGTCCAGGTGGGTGAGAGCCTCGTTCAGAGCTATTTTGTGGAGCCAGGTGGAGAGTTTGGCATCGCCGCGGAAATCATCCATTGCGGCCCAGGCCTTCATGAAAGTGTTCTGCAGCAAATCGTCGGCGTCGTCATGGTCGCTGACCAAACGGCGTATCTGCCAATACAAAGGCTCGCTGAACTGCTTGAGCAGGTCGGCGAATGCTTCGCGGCGCGTCAGCGGGTCGCGCAATCGGTCTTCGAGCGAACGATTCTCCATAATCACCGCAAAGATACGCAAATTTTTCGAAATATCCGCTGCTTCATAAAAACTTATGGGCGGAGCGGGGGGAGAGGATGGCGTCGATGATGTTGTCGGTGGCCGATTGGCCGCCTGGCGGAATCAGATAGTCGCGGCGATACTGCTCGCGCTCGGGCTTGAGCGGGTCAACTCCGTTGATGACGTTGAGAATGAACTGCTCTATGTCTTGGCGCGTCTGGCCGTGATAGTGCAGCGCGTGCGCGCGGATGTGCATTTCATTGTAGCCCGTGGAGTAGTCGGCCCCCGGCCGCTCCAGATACATCACCGGATTGCCCGTAAAGAGATATTCCATCGTAAACGAGCCGCAATCATGAATCATGGCGTCGGAGTGCTTGAACAGCCCCAGATAGGTGCCCGCCTCGAACTGGCTCCACTCCATTTGTGCCCAGCGGTTATAGTAAGCGTCGGTCGCCTCTTTGCCCCAGAACGTTTCGAGCTTTTTGCGCAGCCAGGGGTGGGGTTTGAACGCCCACTGCACCCGGTCGGAATATTTCTCGGCCAGTTCGAGCATCAGGGGGCCGGTGGTCATGAAGGTGGAGAGCTGCATCCAGTCGATAGGGTCGATGGTGTGGTGCGGCGCGAAGATAATGCGCTTTTTGCCGGCCGACGGCTTCCAGGTGTCGGCCACCGACTCTTTGGGAATCAGCATCTCGTCCATTACGGGCAGCCCTGTGGCAAGCCCGTTGACGGCATGATTCCGGTTCAGCTTGCGATATGTTTCGAGGTTCAGCCGGTTTTCGTAGTACACCTGCCAGCAGTGATTCACCATCGGCACGTTGGTGGCCCACTCCTCGGTTGAACTGCGCATCGAGTAAATAACATAGCAGAACAGCGCGCGGCGGTTGCGGCCGAATTTATGGTTCGGAATGCAATCGCCCTCATAGGGGTGCTGGAAGAATATGATGTCGGGGTTGAGAGTGTCGCAGATGGTTTCGTTCGCGGTCAGTTCGCTATATGGATAGCCTTGCTTTTCGAAATATTCCTTCAGTTCGGCGCGGGAGTCTTTTCCGCGCATAATGATTATTGCGAGCTTGGGGTCGAAACGCGGGTGTTCCAGCATGCGCCGATATAGGGTTTCGGTTTTCCATGAAGCGAGATTGGACAGGGCAAAAACAACCGATATGCGCTCCTTGCGGCGCAGGCGGGCTGCCTTTACGCGAATCAGTACTGTGCGGTAGAACCACCAGAACAAAGTGTCGGGCAGTTCCTTGAACCAGTTGATTGCCTTTTTGACTTTTTTCGATCTCATGTCAGTCTTTATGCGAAAAGTGCGAGAACATAGGCCACTATCCAGCGGCGCACCTTATTGCGCACTGAAATTCCGCGCCGGTCGCGCCGGTCGAATCGCGGACGCCCCGGGTGAACATCGCCGCCGTTGGCCTTCAAGGCCTTCATTGTCCGATAGATGTTGGCCAGCGAATCGCCGCCGAGCACTATGGAACAGAGCGCGCGGTTATAGCCGTAGCGGAAGTTTTCGGCCAGTCCCCGGCGGGACTGCGGCGCATCGAAAGCGGTCGACTCTATTTGTTTGGCTACGTCGAGCATACAGAGCAGATAGCCGCGATAGGCGGCGCCGAGGGCCGACAGGCGCGAGGCATCGGAAAGATGCAAGGCGCTGCCAGGACGCTGATGATAGAGATAGAGCGCGCGGTCAACGTAGAGCACCTGCGGATTGTGCATCATGGTGTGCCACGTCATTATAATATCTTCACCGACCGAATATTGCGGGTCAAAGCGGAGTCCGTTGGCTATCAGAAATTCGCGGCGATAAATGGTTGAGCAGGCGCCATGGTGTGATGGCGGTCCGGTGAGCCCGTTGGTGCGTCTGACGAAGTCGGAAGCCGTGCACACAAAGAAATCCTCCGCGCTTAGGTTGGCTTGCGGAACGTTCGGCAGCAATGCCTCATAGGTGGCGGAATCTATTTCGCGGAACGTGAACTTAACAATATCGGAGCCGGTGCGCTCGGCTTCCTCACACATCGGAACGAGCGAATCGCGCAGCATTATGTCGTCGCTGTCAATGAAATAAACGAACCTGCCGCGCGCGGCTTCCAGCCCGAGGTTGCGCGCCGCTGAAACGCCGCGGTTTTCGGTGCGGATTGCGGTTACCGAGCCCGGATAGCGTTGCTGCCATGTCTGCGCAATGGCGTGGCAGTTATCGGTCGAGCCGTCGTCGATAACTATAAGTTCCCACTGGCCGGAAGGAAGGTTGCCGAACTGATGTTCAACAACATTGCGGATGGCAAAATCAAGAAATGCCGCCGTGTTATAGGCCGGCATAACTACGCTCAGCTGAGGAACAGTTCTTTCCATTGTGCGGAAATATTGCTGATTGAGAGTTCGCTGAGAAACGGCTTGTGAGTGCCGACTATTTCGCCGCGCAGGTCGGGCGAAGCCATCAGTTGCGAAAGCTGCAGGGCATAAGAATGTATGTCGCCCGGCTTAACGGCTATGCCGCGGCCGTCGGCAAGCAGCTCGCGCACTCCGGCGGTACACCCGAAGGCAATCGGTGCGACGCCATATTGCATGGCCTCGACTATGGCCATGGGCCAGCCCTCGAATTCCGACGTCATGCAGAGAATCGACGCGCTTTTCAGATATTCGGCCGGATTGGAGGCGAAACCGCAGAATTCAACGCAGTTTTCAAGTCCGAGCTCGACCGCCTGCCGCTCCAGATTGGAGCGCTCCGGGCCGTCGCCGACTATGCGGAGCTTCCAGGCGGGATGAGAGCCGGCTATCATAGCGAAAATATTCAGCAGCCGGTCAACTCGCTTGTCGGCAAACGAAAGCCGCCCCAGATAGAGAACCTCGCGGCGCTTATCGGCCGGGTTGACCTCAACGGGCTTGCCTGCGGGGTTGTAGATGGCGCGGAATTTAGCGGCTTGGGTCGGATAAAGTTCTTCGAGTTGCCGGCGGTAGCCGTTGCAGAGCGTAACGAACGCGTCGGCTTCGGCGGCGGTTATGCCGGTCCGCTTGGCGTAGCGGCGCGAATAGGTGTGGAGCAGCTTTTCGCGCATGTGCTTCAGCAGGAACCATTTCCCGTAGGCCATGCGGTCAGATTCGTTGCCGTGAAAGCTGTTTTTCAATCCGACCTGAAAAAAAGGAACGCTATGAAGATGATAAATCACCTTGCCGCCCGGATTCAGAACGGCGCGCAACCGGGAAATATCGGCGAATTCATCGCCGATAAGCCAGAGAATGTCGCCTTTAAGCGGCTCAATCAGTTCTGCGAGCCGGCTGCTGGTGGTGGAACTATAGCGTGCAAGCGCAAAATCCGCAATCACCACCCGGCTATAAAGCGAGTCGACCCGCCGGCGGCATTTGTCAACAACCTTTTCGGTTACGAGAATAAACTCGAACCCCTCGGCGCGGAGAGCGCCGGCAATGGTGTCGGTAACGGTTTCGGCGCCGCCTCCGAGATAGTTGGGAATAACGGTGATTACGCGCTTCATTCGTTTAGAATCCGAGTTTGATTAAGGTCCCAAGGCCGTAGGCCACCAGCAAGCGGCGCCGCTTCGCCGACCGTGGCAATTCGGCTTTGTCGTAGAACGGAGTGAAGCGCGGACGTCCGGGGTGCACGTCGCCGCCATAGCTCCGATAGAGCTTCATGGCCTTGTAAATGGTCAACAGCGGGAAGCCTTTTACTATAAGGTCTATAATTGAATGATAATAGCCGAACATGTAGTTCCGGCTCGTGTTCTGCCAGGTTTTCGTGTCCATTATGCCGGAGTCTTTCACCCGGCCGAGAATGGAAATCATTTTTCCGCAGAATGCAATGCGGTTGAACTGATAGCGCTCCTCGCGCTCGGAGTCGGTTGCGTGCGAAATGCTGCCTGCGCGCTGATGATATAAAAACAGTTCGGTGGGCGTGTAGGCCACCGTGCGCACATGAAGCATGGCGTTCCACGTCAGCGCTTCATCCTCGCCAACCGTCAGGGCCGGGTCAAACCCGAGTTTATTGTCGGTGAAGAGTCGGCGCTTATAAACCGATTGCCAGGTACTGGTGTGAATCATTGGGCGCGACAGGCCGTGGGTCGCCTCCATAAAATCGTCGATGGTAAAAAATGAAAGAGATTCGGCGCTTAGTTCGGCCGAAGGCACATCCGAAGCCAGCCGGCCATATTCTTCCGTGGAAATCTGGCGGAAAAGGAATTTTATAACGTCGGGGTCCGACTCCTCGGTGAGCTGCAGGAGTTTTGCCAGCGTTCCGCGCAGAATCAGGTCATCGCTGTCGGCAAAATATATATAGCGTCCGCGCGCGGCGGCCAGGCCGGTGTTGCGTGCGGTCGAAACTCCCTGATTGGGCGTGCGGATAAGCTTCACCGATTCCGGGAAACGGGCAATCCAGGGCTCAACCTCAAGGTGCGAGCCGTCGGTCGAACCGTCGTCAACAACAATCAGCTCCCATTGCAGCGGTTGCATGGTGGAAAACTGGTCTTCCACAATGTTTTTCAGAGTGGTGGGAAGATAAGCCCGGGTGTTATAAACCGGCATTATCACGCTGATAACCGGAGCTGCGTCGTTGTTGCGGTTCATGGAATATTGATGAGTTTGTGGGTCTGGAGGGAGAGGCGCCAGCGCGGGTGGGTCTTCAGCCAGGCAACGCATTGCTCGGTGTTGGAGCAGCTCAGCGGCTGCAGGCAGTAGGCCGTGGCCGCGGGCAGCTGTGCGGCTATGGCTTCCGGGTCGGCGTCGGGTGTCATCACCACCTTCAGCTCGTCTATATGGCGGATTCCGTAGGGTGGCGTTTTGGGTGAGCATGTAACCCAATCAATGCCTTCGGGCAGCGGCAGCGAGCCGTTGGTTTCAACGTGAACCCTCCGGCCGGTGGCCTTCACTGCGGCCACCAGCGAGCCGGTTAGCTGCAGGGCCGGTTCTCCGCCGGTGAATATAACCGTTTCAGCCGGATATTCGCTTATGGCGTCGACTATTTCGCCCTCGGTCATTTCCGTGAAGTCCGAGAAGTCGGTGTCGCAAAACGGGCAGGCGCGGTTGCAGCCGCTCAGCCGTACGAAAACCGCCGGCACTCCGGTGTGCACGCCCTCGCCCTGAAGCGAATAGAAGATTTCGTTGACGCGCATCAGTCCTTGAAATAGCTGGCGGTGTTGCCTTCGCTTTCCTGCACGTCAACGCGCACCGCCGTTGGAATCTGTTCGCAAATCCAGCGGGCAATGTTTTCGGCCGTGGGGTTGAAGGGGAGAATTTCGTTGAGATTGGCGTGGTCGAGGCGCGAAAGAATCTTTTCTTTGATGTGGGTGAAATCCTCAACCATTCCGTTGGCGTTGAGCGTGGAGCTCTCGCAGGTAACGGTCACTATCCAGTTGTGGCCGTGCAGGTTGGCGCATTTGCTGGGATAGTCGAGCTGCAGGCAGTGGGAGGCGGAAATTTCTAATCGTTTGGTGACTCTATACATATTTCGGGGAGTTCGGGGAGTTCGTTGACTTTTTTAAGGCCGATCGACTCGGCTATGGGAAGCATGAATTCATAGGCCGCCCGGCGGTCGTTTGGAATCTGGCCGTCGAGAATGGCGTCCTTGATGGCTTCCTTCAGTTCCTTGATGGGCTTCGACGGCGGAATGTTGAAAATCTCCATAATGTCGTTGCCCGATATCGGCGGCTGGAAGTTGCGGATGCGGTCGCGCTCTTCGAGCTCAATGAGCTTGCGGCGCACCAGCGCGAAGTTGTCGAGGCATTTTTTTAGCTTTTCTGGCCGGCCGGTGGTTATGTCGGCTTCGCAGAGGGTCATCAGCGAGTCTATGTCGTCGCCGGCGTCAAACAGCAGGCGGCGCACCGCGCTGTCGGTGACTATCTCCTCGCTCAACACTATGGGGCGCATGTGGAGCTCCACCATCAGCTGCACGAACTTCATCGGCTCGCCCAGCGGCAGGCGCAGGTCGCGGAAAATGCCGGGCACCATTTTCGCCCCCACGAAGTTATGGTTATGGAACGTCCAGCCGATTTTGGGGTCCCAGCGTTTGGTGCGCGGTTTGGCTATGTCGTGGAGCAGAGCGGCCCAGCGCAGCCACAGGTCGCCGGATTTTTCGGCCACTTTGTCAAGAACCTTCATCGTGTGGTCGAAATTATCCTTGTGGGCGCGGCCGTTCACAACGTCAACCTTCTGCATCTCCTCCAGTTCCGGCAAAATATAGTGCAACAGGCCGGTTTCAAGCAGCAGGCGCCACCCTATGGAGGGCTTGGGCGATTTCATGATTTTGTTGAGCTCGTCGGCTATGCGTTCGCGCGAAATGATTTCCAGGCGCGACGCGTTGCGGCAAATGCCCTCGTAGGTGGCCGAATTTATGGCAAAGCGCAGCTGCGTTGCGAAGCGCACCGCGCGCATCATTCGCAGCGGGTCGTCGGAAAAGGTTATGTCCGGGTCCAGCGGCGTGCGCAGAACGCGGCGCTCCATGTCGGCCAGGCCGTTGTAGAGGTCAACCACCTCGCCGAATCCTTCGGAGTTGACCCGCAGGGCCAGGGCGTTGACCGTGAAGTCGCGGCGCGAAATGTCGTCCTCCAAAGTGCCGTCTTCCACCACCGGCTTGCGCGAGTCGTGGCTATAGCTTTCGCGCCGGGCGCCTACGAACTCCAGCTCCAGGTCGCCCATGGCAACCCGCGCCGTACCGAAATTCTTGAACACGCTCAGATGTGCACCGCGCCCCAGCAGCTTGGCAACCTTGCGCGCCAGCTCGATGCCGGAACCCACCGTAACGAAGTCAATATCCTTGCTTTCGCGCCCGAGCAGGCAGTCGCGAACGTAGCCTCCCACGGCAAATGCTTCCAGGCCCAGGCTGTCGGCCGCGTTGCCGACCAGGCGGAGCGTTGCAATGTCTTTTTCAGGAACTTTCATATCAGCGGAATGATTTCTTCGGGTGCGGGGGTTATGCGGCGCATGCCGTCGGGAGTGACCACATAGGTATTTTCAATGCCTATGGCTCCGAAGCCGGGAATAACGAATTTCGGTTCTATGGCAATAACGTTGCCTTCGGCGAGAACCGACTTGGAGCGCGGGGCCAACACGGGCTGCTCGTTTACGGCAATACCGATGCCATGGCCAACGAACCCGGCGTGCTGGCGGTGGCCCATGAAATAGGCCCCTAATTTGAATTCCTCAACTATTTCAACCGCCAGCTCGTAGAGCGCCTTGGCTTCTACTCCAGGCCGGCCCGCCTCGGCCAGACGGCGGCAAATGGTTTGCGAACATTTCCACGCGTTGAGCACCTTCGGATTCAGGTCGGCAACTGCCGGTGCGTTAACAAACATGCGGGTCATGTCGGTCAGATAGCCGTTGAAGCAGCCGTTCATATCTATCATAACAACGGCTCCCGGCTTGATTTCCTCGCCGCTGGCGCCGACCGGAAGCGCCGGACTGATGCCGCTGCCGCCCATGGCGAAATCGTAGGGCGACGGCGCGTCGGCATTCTCGCCGGTCAGCACCGAACCCATGTGGAGCTCCATCGGGCCGTTAACGCGGAAAATGCCCAGGCAGCCCTGCAGGCGCAGCTCATATTCGATTGCAGCCTGCAGCTCTATGTCGGTCATTCCGGGGCGAAACAGCCGGGGAATGCGCTCATAAACTGCCGCCTGCCTTATCCCGTCTTCCTCCAGCAGGGATATTTCCAGCGGGGTCTTTACGGCGCGGGCGTTCATAATGGCGGGAGTTACGTTAACCGGCTCCTTCGCACCCAGCGCTTTCATCAGGCGCTCGGCGTCAGCCCAGGCTATCTGGCCCAGCTCAAGGCCCAGGCGTTCGAGTCCGCCGGGAAAGCGTTGGCCAATATCTTCCGGTTTGCGGATATATTCCACTCCGGGGCCGGTCAGCTCCAGCGGGCGCTTGATGTAGTATGTCGGTTCCACTCCGGGCGTAATCATCAGGTAACCGGCAAAAACGCGGCCGGTCAGATAAAACAGATTGGCGGCATCGGTTATGAGCGTCGGAACTTCCAGCCCGAGCTTTTCGATTCTGAGCGCCTGCTCCTGAGCGGGAATTAAACAGATTGCAGAGTTCATTCGGTTGAATACGGTTCAAAGATAAAGCCGATTTTCTCCAGGCCTTCAACGCGCTCGGGGCGCATTATGTGGCGCAGGCGCAGGGGCGCGCCGTTAATCAGGGTAAAATCGGAATATAGAGTGTCCAGGCTTTCAAATGTTGCGCCCGAGCCGCTTCCGCGCCAGTTGCCGTAAACGTCGGCAAGGCTTATGCAGAAAGTGTCGGTCAGCAGTTCCACGTGGCCCGAATCCGCCGGCTGCTGGCTCTGCACTTCGAGCCAGAGGTTGGAAAACTCATAGTCATTGGTGTGGCGCACCATCAGTTTGAGCCTTCCCTGAGCCATCGAGTCCGTGATTTCGGGCATGTAAACAAAAGTATTGCCATAGGCCCAACCTTCGGTCGGGTCTATGGTCGAAAAGCAGCTATAGCTGTTCGGATTGTAGGAACACGATGCCATGGCGGCCGCCGCAACAAGCAGGCCCATGGCTCTACTCTTTCGGGTCATTGCTTTTTTGCTGCGCGGGCTTTTTGCGTTTTTTCTTTTTCTTCTTTTTGTTGTCGAAGCGGTTAATGTTGTCTTGGTCGAGCAGGTCAACCTTGCGGTTGGCGCGGGCTTCGGCCTCGACTTCTTCGTCGCGGCGCAGGTTCAGCGGCTTCTCGCCGGCCTTGTTGAGCTGAATGATTTCCCAGGCGCGGTCGCGGTCAATCACCGTAAGGTTCGCCGGAATCTTGCGGTCGGTGGAGTAGGTGATTTCGCCCTTGAAAATGTCAGCCTTGAAAAAGTACCAGGTCGTGTCGGCCGTTTCGAGGTGTATATCCTTGGGCGGAAGCTTGCGCCCGGCCTCGATATAGGCGTCAACCTCGAAATTCAGGCAGCATTTCAGCTTGGCGCACTGCCCGGCAAGCTTCTGCGGGTTGAGCGATAGGTCCTGAAAACGGGCGGCGCCGGTCGAAACGCTCACGAAATTGCTTATCCACGTCGAGCAGCAGAGCGGACGGCCGCAAGGCCCTATGCCGCCAATGCGGCCTGCCTCCTGGCGCGCGCCTATCTGACGCATCTCAATACGGACCTTAAACGTCTCCGCAAGCACCTTGATGAGCTGGCGGAAGTCAACTCGCTCGTCGGCTATGTAGTAGAAAATCGCCTTCTGGCCGTCGCCTTGAAACTCAACGTCGCCGATTTTCATGTTCAGCCCCAGTTCGTCGGCTATCTTGCGGGCGCGGATCATGGTTTCCTCCTCGCGGTCGCGGCTCTCCTCATATTTTTCAATATCGGCCGGCTTGGCCAGGCGGAACAGGCGCTTCAGCTCCGAGTCGCGGCGAACTCCGGCGCGCTTCATCTGAATCAACACCAGCGGTCCGGTCAGAGTAACCCGCCCTATGTCGTGGCCCGGATTCGACTCAACGGCCACCATGTCGCCTTTGCTCACGTCAAGCCCCAGCGAGTTAACATAGTAGCCTTTGCGGGTGTTCTTGAACTGCACCTCAACGATGTTACACTGCTGCATGGCGCCGGGCACGTCTTCGAGCCAGTTATGGCACTGCAGCTTGCCGCGCGGACTCGAGGTGAGTTCGCTGTGGTGGCGGGTTTCGCTGTCGGGTATGAGTGTGAGGTCGTTGTCGTCCATCATTTGGCGAAGGCTACGGAGCGGGTTTCGCGGATAACCGTTATTTTCACCTGACCCGGATAGGTCATTTCATCTTGAATCTTCTGGGCGATTTCGGCCGAGAGCTTTTCGGTTTCGGCATCGTCGATTTTATCGGCGCCTACAATCACGCGCAGTTCGCGGCCGGCCTGAATCGCATAGGTCTTGATAACCCCCGGATAGCTCAGGGCCAGCTGCTCGAGGTCGTTGAGGCGCTTGAGGTAGGCCTCGACTATTTCGCGGCGCGCGCCGGGACGTGCTCCCGAAATGGCGTCGCAAATCTGAACTATCGGAGCCAGCAGGGTGGTGGGCTCAACTTCGTCGTGGTGAGCGCCTATGGCGTTGCAAATATCGGGTTTTTCCTTATATTTCTCGGCCAGCTTCATGCCCAGCAGTGCGTGGGGCAGTTCGGGCTCTTCGTCGGGCACTTTGCCTATGTCGTGGAGCAGGCCGGCGCGACGCGCCTTTTTCGGATTCAGGCCGAGTTCGGCTGCCATAACGGCGCATAGATTGGCCGTTTCGCGGGCATGCTGCAGCAGGTTCTGGCCGTAGCTCGAACGATATTTCATTTTGCCTACCAGGCGGATGAGCTCGGGGTTCAGGCCGTGAATGCCCAGGTCGATTGCGGTGCGCTTGCCCGTTTCAATGATTTCTTCCTCAACCTGTTTGCGCACTTTGGCAACCACTTCCTCAATGCGGGCCGGGTGGATGCGGCCGTCGGCCACGAGCTGGTGCAGGGCCAGGCGCGCAATTTCGCGGCGAACCGGGTCGAAGCCGCTCAGAACTATCGCTTCGGGGGTGTCGTCAACTATGATTTCAATGCCCGTGTGGGCTTCCAGGGCGCGGATGTTGCGGCCTTCGCGACCGATGATGCGGCCCTTGATTTCGTCGCTGTCAATGTGGAAAACCGTAACGCTGTTTTCAACGGCCGTTTCCGTAGCAACGCGCTGAATGGTTTGGATAACAATGCGTTTTGCTTCCTTGTTTGCCGTCAGCTTGGCCTCGTCCATGATTTCGCTGATGTAGCTCTGGGCGGCGGTTTTGGCTTCGTCCTTGAGGCTTTCAACGAGCTTTTCCTTTGCTTCCTCCGAGCTCAGGCCCGAAAGGTGCTCGAGAGTGTCTATGGCCGAGCGGTGCATCTTGTCGAGCTCCTGCTTCTTTTCCTCACACATTGCCAGCTGGGCGTCAAGGTGATTGCGGGTCGCTTCGTTCTCATTCTTGGCACGCTGGTTCTCACTCTGTTGCTGATTCAGCTGAAGCTCGCGCTGCTTTGCGCGCGATTCAGCCTGCTGAACCTTCTGCATGCGCTGGTTGGCGGTTTTCTCGGCGTCGGCTGTTATGCGCGATGCTTCCTTCTCGCCTTCGCGGATTTTATCTTTTTTCAGGCCCTCGGCCTTGATTTTGGCCTCGGCAACAATCGCCTTGGCCGATGTGTTGGCCATGGAGCGCTCTGCTATTACTGCGGCTACGGCGCCGAGCGCCAGGGCAATCACCGCTATTATAATGGTTGTTATCATTGAGTTGGATGTTGGGTTATTGGGTTTGTTGGTTTACTTGGTGATGACTTGATTTATTTCTGATAACTAATGAGTTGGTTTAAGGTCTGCGAATGCCCGGTAATAAAAACGAAAGCAACCCTTCCGAGGTCCGGTGGGCGTTGCAGGTTGCGGGCCGGGCTCGGTGGGTTGGCGCGTGGGCGGCTCTGCTCTCAGAGCCCCGTATGTTGGTTATGATCAATGCTGCTCGAGTCCCGGCAGGTTCTTGATGAGTTCGTCAAGGCCGGCGTTCAAATCCTTCAGCTCCTCGAAACTGCGCTGGTCGCGCAGGTAGAGCAACGCGAACTGAAACGCCACTCGGGCCATTACTTTCAGCTGCGACTCCGCCGCAAACGTTTGCGTTGCCCAGCGGTGCCAGAGGTCATTGACCATCTTTTCCGCCTTGCGGGCGAGTTCTTCGTCAGCGCGGTCTATTGCCAGAGGAATCTTTGGCTGCCCGGCGAGCTGAATTGTTATGTTTTGTTTATCTGCCAAGACTTTAGCAAGCTTTAAGTTCAGCAATACATCGATCAATTTCACGCACCAATCCGGCCAACATGGCCCGGCTCTGCTCCGCCTGTTGCGGCGTTGGCGCCGCGGCGCGCATAACAGTCAGATACTCCCTGTCGGTCTCGAGGCGTTTAACCTCTGCCTCCAGTTCATTGATGCGTCGCTGAAGCCTTTCCGCTTCCTGTCGCTGCCGCTCAATCGTTTCCACGAGCATTGCCTGGCGGTTGGAAATCACCTCCACCTTAGCGCGAATGCTCGCCGATATGTTCTGAATGTTCAGGGCCATAATTTGCCGAAATGCACCCACAAATTTAGCGCTTTCCCCCCAAACCACCAAACTTTTCCCCCGAAAAATTCACTCCCGGCGTTTAGATTCTCGATTTAATGCCGATAATAGGAACATGTAGGCTATTTTCCGGGCTGCAACGGGCCATAGAAGAACGAGGCGGTCGCTCCGCCGTCGATTAGGAAGTCAGCTCCGGTAATGAAGGCTCCCTGCTGACTCATGAGCAGTTCCGCCACGTTCGCAACCTCATCGGCCGTGCCCGGGCGTCCGGAAGGGCACTTGGCAAACATGTTTTTGTAAAAGTCGCCTCGCGGCCCGTTGAACTCATCGAGAGCGAGCGGAGTCACTATGATGCCGGGAGATATGGAGTTAATGCGGGCTCCGCGTTCTCCCCACATAACTGCTTCGGCCATAACCCTCTTCACATTACACCGTTTGGCCATCTGATAGGCATGAAGGGTGTTTTCAATGTTTTCGGGCTGAAGCATCGGAAGGGATAGGAGTTCTTCGGTCGGCGTAGTAGCGAGAAGCCGATCCTGCTCAGGGGTAAGCGCCGGCATCCGATGTCCCGATTGGCTTGATATGGTCACTCCGGTGCCGCCTTCGGCAATAACCTTCCCGACCTCTTCAAGCAGCACTGCCGTTCCGTAAAGGTCAACCTTGAGAATTGTCTCCACTGGAGCCTGTGAGGGTGAAACTCCGGCGGCATTGACCAGCATGGTTATGTCACCATATTCCCGGGCCTCGGCTATAATATTCTTAATCGACTCGCGGCTTGACAAATCCATCTCAATAGCCACAACATCAAATCCGGCTTTGTTCATTATGTCAGCTATTGTTTCGGCATTATTGATATTTTTGTCGCCAACAACGATTTTCTTGCCATATCCCATGCGTCGGGCTATCGCCATGCCTATCTGACCGGCTCCGGTCAGTATCATCACATCTTTTTTCATAATACTAAGTTTTGATTTATAACGCAAAAAGTGTTAATTTTGCAGTATGACAAAGCATCTGCATGAACTGATTGTGTTCTCCAAGGAGTTCGCACTGATAAACTCTCCGGCATTCTATGACTGCATAGTGCATCTGATATGCACCGATGGCAACGGAAGGTTTTCATACAATGGCCGGCATTTCGATATGTCGAAAAATGACATAGCTGTGATTTCGCGGCCTCGGCTGGTTTCTGCCGTCACCTCTGATGAAAACTTCCGCTGTGAGTTTATTGCCGCTCCCGATAAGTTTCTCCACAATCTTTTGCCGGCAAACAACTATTCGATTCAGGGCTGCGTAAGCCTGTTCGATAATCCGATAATAAGAGTATCTGATATTGATGCCTTGCGCTTTCGTGTCGACCTGGCGAATATCCGAAATCGGATAGACAATATTGACCACCGATTCTATCAGGAGTTGATGGGAAGTCTGTTGCAGACCATGGTCTATGACCTGTTTGACTTCCATGCCAAGACTAATGAAAATATCCTGACCACTGACAGGGTGGGCTATATTACCAGGCAGTTCTTCACACTGATAGAATCCGGGAAACCGAAAACGCACCGGGAGGTGTCGGATTATGCGGAGTTACTCAATGTAACGCCGAAATATCTCTCGGATACCATAAAGCGTGTTACCGGCACAAACATCTCCGCTCATATCAACAATGCTGCCACTGCAATAGCCATCGAATATCTGAAGGATAATACCAAGTCGGTATCACAGATTGCCGATGAAATGAATTTCTCGTCGCTGAGCTATTTCAGCCGATTTTGCGTCAAGCATATCGGAGTGTCGCCTGCGAAATTCCGCACCGCCGGCGCAAAAGACTAAGCAGTCCGTATTACTTTTTGAAGCCAAGGCGTTCAAGCCAGCTGTCAACGCTCTTTTGGGCTGACGTCTGGTTTTCCTGCGCAACCTTGCCCTGAATTGCAAGGCCTTTGCCGGTCAGGGTCTCGGCTCCTTTGCATGCTGAGGCGATTTTGCGGTCTGTTCCGCCCATGCCGCTGCCTTCATGAGTAATGAAGGGTATAACGGTCTTGCCGTTCCAGTCGTGCTTTTCAATAAATGAATATACACACATCGGCGGATTACCCCACCAGTTCGGATAACCGATGAAGATAACGTCATAGTCCTCGACTTTTATATCCCCTTTCACTGCCGGACGTGCGTTTGACTGCAATTCTTTTTTGGCAATCTCAATGCAAGTGTTATAGTCGTTGGGATACTCCTTTTCCGGCACAATCTCAAAAGAGTTTGCGCCCGTGGCTTCCGCAATCATATCTGCAATGATATGGGTATTGCCTTTTTCAATATTGCCTACGTTGTAGTTCTCACCGGTATGGGAGAAGAAAACAACCAGCTTTTTCCCATTTGTTTTCATTTCGGTATTTGTTTTTTTATTCGTTTCTTCTGAATTGCTTGTAGCAGCCGAACATGAGGTTGTGCCTGTAAGAGCACACAACCCGATCAATAATGGTTTCAGGAATCTTAGTTTCATAATGCGTTCATTTATCTGACTGCAAAGTTAGCAATAATATATATTGGCGGCGTTTCAAAAAACAGGGTAAAACTTTCACTTTTTGACTTTCAGATTAAATTGGGGGAGTAATGGGCGAGGTGTATGTAAGCAAAATTTGCTAACTTTGCGGTCGTAAAAACAGCTGATTTATGAAAAAAACATTCATCACTTTGATAGGCGGCCTGCTGATGGCCGCTTCGGCGAGTGCCGAGGTGCTGACCCTTGAGCAGTGTCGGCAAATGGCGCTGGAGAATAACAAAGCCCTGCAGATGGCATCGGCCGAGAAGCGCGCGGCATATTATACGCGCAAGTCGGCCTTCACAAACTATCTGCCAAAAGTTTCGGCCGCAGGCGGTTATATGTTCACCTCGCGCGAAATTTCGCTGCTTTCCGACGACCAGAAGCAGGCGCTGTCGCACATGGGCGACAATGCCGCAGCTACCGGTCAGCAGCTCATGGGCGCGCTGGCTATGAAACACCCCGAACTGGCCCCCATACTGCAAGACATTCAGGCACCGATAGGTGCGGCCTTTCAGGGCGTGCAGACCGGGCTGAATGCGGCCGGTCAGAGCGTTGTCGACGCTTTTGAAACCGACACCCGCAATGCCGGCGCGCTGGCGCTGCAGCTGACTCAGCCCATCTATATGGGCGGCAAGATTGTGGCCTATAACAAAATCGCCAAGCTGGCCGAGCAGGCGGCCGACGATAAGTATGACATTGCCTGCCAGGACGCGCTGGTGGAGGTCGACGAAACCTACTGGCAGATTGTTGCGCTGACGGCAAAAAAGGAATTGGCCGAAAGCTACTTGAAGCTGGTGCGCGACCTGGAGAAAAATGTCGACGCCATGATTAAGGAGGGTGTCGCAACCCGCGCCGACGGCCTGAGCGTGAAGGTCAAGGCCAATCAGGCCGACGTGGCGGTGATTCAGGTCAATAATGGCCTGAGCCTGCTGAAAATGCTGCTGTGTCAGCTCATCGGGCTTGACGAAGACACCCCGCTGACCCTCGCCGACGAAACGGCTTTGGATAAGCTCACTGCCGACGTTGACGACTCCGAAATCGAACTATCCGATTCCTGGCGCGAAACTCGCCCTGAGCTGCGCGCACTTGGCCGCTCGGCCGAGGTGTTCCGCCAGAAGGAACGCCTGGCCCTGGCCGAAACGATGCCCACCGTGGCTCTCACCGGCGGCTATTCATGGATGACTCCCACCTTGTTCAACGGCTTTGAAAACAAATTCCAAGGGCTTTGGAATGTAGGCGTAGTGGTGAAGGTCCCCATCATTACCTGGGGCGACCGTATTTATAAGGTGAAAGCCGCACGCGCCAATACTCAGATAGCTCGCCTCAAGCTCGACGAGGCTACCGAGAAAATCCGCCTGCAGATTGCTCAGAGCCGCAACACTCTGATCGAATCACGCCGGCGCCTCGAAGCCTGCGAAAGTGCCGGCGCGGTGGCCGACGAAAACCTGCGCATGGCAACTCTGGGAATGAACGAGGGCGTGATTCCGGTTATCAACGTAAACGAAGCCCAGACCGCGTGGCTCGGAGCCCAATCCGCGCTCATTTCTGCAAAAATCGACCTCAAGCTCGCTCAGGTTCACCTGCAACGCGCATTGGGCACTCTAAACCGCTAATAATAAAAACTTTAAACATATGAATTCCCGTAAAAAAACGAATTTTTCGCTTGTGCTTATTGCCGCCGCGATTGTGGTGGTGGTGATTATTGCCGTGATTATTGCCGGCTTGAGAATGAAAGACTTGCCTGTGCTAACTCAAGGACAGGTTGAAACGGCCAGCTATAGAGTGTCGAGCAAGGTGCCCGGACGAGTACTCGAAATCCGCGTAGAAGAAGGCGATACGGTTTGCGCCGGCGACACGCTGGTAATCCTCGAAGCCCCCGACGTGGAAGCCAAACTCGCTCAGGCGAATGCCGCTCGTCAGGCAGCCGAAGCGCTCGAGCATAAAGCGCAGAAAGGCGCCCGTCAGGAGCAAATCGATGGTGCATTCCAGCTCTGGCAAAAGGCCAAAGCCGGTGTCGAAGTGGCCGAAAAGAGCTACAACCGCGTTAACCGCCTGTTTGAGCAGGGTGTACTCCCCGAGCAGAAGCGCGACGAAGCCTACGCCCAGTATCAGGCCATGGTAGCCACCGAAAAAGCCGCCAAGAGCCAATATGACCTTGCCGTCAAGGGCGCTCAGGCCGAAGATAAGGAAGCTGCCGGTGCTCAGGTTGCGCGCGCCGAGGCTGCGGTCAGCGAAGTCAACTCCTACATTGCTGAAACAGTGCTCACTGCCCCGCAGAGCGGCGTCGTTACAGAAATCTATCCCCAGCTCGGCGAACTGGTCGGCACCGGCGCCCCGCTGCTGAACGTTGCGCGGCTCGACGACATTTGGTTCGTTTTCAACGTTCGCGAAGACAAGCTGCCCGGCCTGACCGTGGGCACCGAAACCGAGGTCTATGTTCCCGCGTTCGACAAAACCGTGCCGGTCAAGATTTCGCGAATCAAGGAAGTCGGCAGCTATGCCGTTTGGAAAGCAACCAAGGCTCTGGACCGCTACGACCTGAAAACATTTGAGGTCAAGGCTGTTCCGGTCAATGAAAATCCGCTGCCCGGCGTGCGTCCCGGCATGTCGGCAATTCTGAACGCCGACTGATGGCAATGAAGCGCAAAAACGTTTTTTTGCGGCTCTGGCAGCTATGGATGAGGGAGTTGAAGTTCTTTTCAACCCGCCCTCTGATGCTGGTGGTAATGTTTATCGCGCCCGTTACGCTGCTGGTGTTCTTCCTGTCGCTGATGAGCGCCGGCCTGCCCACCGACCTGCCCGCCGGCATAGTCGATGAAGACAACACTTCAACGACCCGCACCCTGGTGCGCACGCTCGACGCGATGGAAAACACCGACCTCCGCTATAGCTACTCCTCGCTGACCGAGGCCCGCGAGGCCATGCAGCGCGGCGAGATATACGCGTTTTTCCACATTCCCGCCGGAACCACCGAGCGCGCACTGAGCCAGCGCCGGCCAAAAATCGGCTTCTACACCAACGATGCCTACTTCATTGCCGGTTCGCTGCTTATGCGCGACATGCGCACTGCCTCCGAAATGATCGGCATGGGCATATCGCGCCAGACTTTTCTTGCTAAAGGCATGGCCGACGATGCCGCCATGGCTGCGGTGCGCCCCATAGCCATCGAAGCCCACCCGCTGGGTAACCCGGTGCTCGACTATTCGGTTTATCTGAGCAACATCATAGTTCCCGGATGCATCCTCTTGTTAGTGCTCATATTCACGCCCTACACTATAGGCCTGGAGTGGAAGCGCGGCAAGCAGCGCCGGGTCTACAACCGGCTGGCCGGACAGTCGTCGACGGTGTTCCTTGCCGGCAAACTCGTTCCGCAAGCTCTGCTCTTCTCCCTGATGATGCTGCTTTGCGACGTCGTGTTCTATAAATATCTACACTTCCCCTGCAAGTGCGGCATGTGGATGATGTTCTTTATCGGCGTTCTCTGCATTCTGGCCGCCCAGTGTTTCGGAGTGTTCGTTTACGGCCTGCTGCAAGGCAACATGCGCTTCGCCATGAGCGTCTGCTCGCTTTGGGGCATAGTTTCCTTCTCCATATCCGGCCTGTCGTTTCCCACAATGGCCATGGACCCGATACTTCAGGCCGCCGCATGGCTCTTTCCCCTGCGCCATTATTATTTACTCTACGTTAATCAGGCGTTGCATGGCTATCCGCTGCTCTTTGCCTGGCCGTCGATAGTTGCATTGCTCTGCTTTTTGCTGCTGCCGCTGCTTACTCTGCCGCTCTATCGCCATGCCTTCCGCCACGCCAAGTATAAACCATGACCTCACTCTCAAACATTGCCCGTATAGCCTGGATTGAGTTCCGTAACATGATGCGCGACAACGGCGTGGTGCTCTTCGTGTTCATCGTGCCGCTGTTCTATCCGTTGCTCTACGCGTTTATCTATAATAATGAAACCGTGCGCGATGTTCCGGTGGCCATTGTTGACGGCAGCCGTTCGCCGCTGTCGCGTCAGTTCGCGCGAATGCTCGACGCGACGCCCGAAGTCCGCGTAGTGGCCCAATGCGCATCCATCGCCGAAGCCGAACGCCTGAATCAACTCGGCGAAATCTATGCCTTCGTGGTTATCCCCGACGACCTCAACCGCACTCTGACCGATGGGCGTCAGGCCATTATCGGCGTTTATGCCGACATGGCCGGTATGCTCTACTATAAATCCGCCCTGCTGGCCGCTACCAACGTTTCGCTCGAACTCAACAAGGAACTGAAAGTGGAGCGGTTCTACACCGGCGCCACTCGCGCTCAGGAAGCCGTTGCCACTCAGCCGGTCACCTACGACCACGTTCCGCTCTATAACCCTCAGAGCGGCTTCGCGTCATTCCTTATGCCTGCGGTTATGATGCTCATTCTCCAGCAAACGCTCATGCTCGGCATCGGCATGGTGGGCGGCGGCATCCGCGAGCGCTACAATGGCCGCGCCTTGCCTCCGATGAAGCTTTATAGCGACCCGATGCAGATAGTGCTCGGCAAAACCGCCGTTTACTTCATAATCTATATTGTTATGGCCGCTTATATGTTCACCGTAGTGAACTATATTTTCGGTCTGCCCGCCATAGGCCGCTTCGGAACTTATATTATGTTTATGGTGCCATATCTGCTCGGCTGCACCTTCATGGGCATAACGTTCTCGTCGTTCATCTACCGCCGCGAGGACTGCATTCTGCTCTTCGTGTTCATGTCGCTGCCGTTGCTCTTCATTTCCGGCATATCATGGCCGGCGGCTGCCATTCCCCGCTTCTGGAAATGCGTGGGCATGCTATTCCCCTCGACCTATGCGGTTAATGGCTATGTGCGCATCAACTCCATGGGCGCCACCTTGCAGCAGGTCGGCCCCGAATTCATTGCCCTTTGGATTCAAGCCGGCGTTTACTTCATCCTCTCGCTCGGATTCTACTATATATCCATCCGTAAGCAACGTAAAATCAAGAAATGAGATTCACCTACTGCCCTGACTGTGGCGCCCGGCTCTCCGACCGCGAACTGGGCGATGAAGGCCTCGTGCCCTGGTGTGACCGCTGCAACAAGCCCTGGTTCGACATGTTTCCCACGGCGGTCATATCCTTGGTCTACGACGACCGGGGCCAAGTCCTGCTCCTGCGTCAGAATTATATATCCACCGAGTGGAGCAACCTCATTTCCGGCTATATCCAGCCCGGCGAGAACGCCGAAACCACCGCCCGGCGCGAGATTCTCGAGGAAACCGGCCTTGAGGTCGACAACCTTCAGCTGCGCCTTACCCGCTGGTTTCCAAAAAAGCAAATGCTCATGATTGGCTTTTTCGCCCACGCTCTGCCCGGGCAGCAACTCCGCCTGTCATCCGAGGTCGACTCCGCCGCCTGGACTCCCGCAGAATCCGCCCTTGACCTCCTAAGCCCCTCACCGACATCAGCCGCCCGCGCTCTCCTCATTTCCTACCTGGGTTGAGCCGGCGGTTGCAGTAGGACCTAAGAAAATGGTATAACCGCATTGAAAATTGTTTAGGAATTTTTGAAAATTGTGAGTAATTTTGCAATGTTGTTTAAATCCTTCAATTTGTGATCGGAACTATGAGAAAAGTAATGTTTATTCTGACCCTGATGCTGTCGGTTATGGCAGTGCAGGCCAAGACTTTGATTGTTTACTACAGTTATACGAACAATGTGCATCGCATAGTCGGCGAGTTGTCGAAGCAGATCGAGGCCGACGTTGTGCGTATCGAGCCGGCTGAAAAAGGCCTGGACTATGCGGCCAATAATTATGCCATCGGCAGCGCCCAGATTGCGGCCATACGTAATAACCCTGGCGATGCGTCGTCATATCCGGCGATTGATCCGGTTAATGTGAACCTTGCCGAATATAACTGCATAATCATTGCCGCTCCCCTGTGGTGGAGCAATATGGCGTCGCCTTTGCAGAGCTACCTGTTCCATAACGGCGCAGCTATGACCGGCAAGAAAATAGGGCTCATCGTGTCGAGCGCCAGCAGCGGCATCAGCGCAGTTGAAGGCGATGCCAAGCGTTTGATTCCCAACGGTGATTTCCTTGCTCCGAGCCTCTGGATACGCTCCGCCCAGACGTCGAATGCTGCCTCGATGCTCTCCGAATGGCTTAAAACGATTAAATATTCCGACCTGTCGGGGATTGAAAATATAAGCCCTGACGGCAGCAATCCGACCTATACGGTTTTTAACCTTGGCGGACAGCTTCTGGGCAGCAACGTTGAGTCGCTCCAAAATCTTGAGAGCGGCGTGTATATCGTTAACGGTAAAAAGATTTATCTGAATAATTAACTATGATGTTACGTTTAAAAGTTATACTCGTTTTATTCACAATTACTTTCGCACCCGCTATGGCACAACAGAAAATAGTTCAGACGGCAGGCCGTCAGCAACTCGGCGATTTCGCGCCGGAATTTGCTCGTCTTAACGACGATGTTCTTTTCGGAGAAGTTTGGAGCCGCAATGATCTCCTTTCGCTACGCGACCGCAGCCTTGTTACGATTACCTGCCTGATTTCGCAGGGCATTACCGACAGCTCGCTTACATACCACCTTCAGGAAGCGAAGAAAAACGGAATCACCCGCACTGAAATATCTGAAATACTCACTCATATAGCGTTTTATGCCGGTTGGCCCAAAGCCTGGGCGGCTTTCCGCCTGGCCAAGGATGTCTGGGCTGAGGATATTAAAGGAGAGGATGCCAAAGCAGAATTCGCCCGCTCGATGATTTTCCCCATCGGTGAGCCCAATACGGCCTATGCCAAGTATTTTATCGGCAACAGCTATCTGGCTCAGGTTTCAACCGATCAGATTCCCTTTGCCAACGTTACTTTCGAACCCGGATGCCGCAATAACTGGCACGTTCACAAGGCTGAAACCGGTGGCGGTCAGATGCTCGTTGGTGTTGCCGGTCGTGGCTGGTATCAGGAAGAGGGCAAGGAACCCGTTGAAATTCTGCCCGGCACTGTAATCATATCCCCGCCAACGTTAATCACTGGCATGGCGCCGCAAAAGATTCCTGGTTCGCACATCTGGCTTTTGCCGTTCCCGGCACCAAGACCGACAATGTGTGGCTCGAACCCGTCACCGACGAGCAATATAACGCCCTTCCCTAATCTTTTTCAGGGGAAGGGAGGAGGCGGAAGGTGAGTCGATGGAGCGGCGAGGGGCCGTGGATGGCAATGGCTGCGCGATGAGCGGCGGTGGGGTAGGCTTTGTTCTGTTCCCAGCCGTATTGGGGATATTGCGCGGCTGCTCGCGCCATGAATTCGTCGCGGTAGGTTTTGGCGAGGATGCTCGCCGCGGCTATGTTGCCGAATTTGGCGTCGCCTTTCACCACCGTTGTATAGGGCACGGACAGGCGCCAGGGGGTAAAGCGGTTGCCGTCGACTGCTATAAGCTCGGGCTCGACGCTGAGGGCGTCGAGAGCGCGGTGCATGGCAAGAATCGAGGCCCGGAGAATGTTGATTTGGTCGATTTCGGCGGCGGAGCAGGAGCCAACTGCCCAGCTTACGGCTTCGCGCTCAATGATTTCGCGCATTTGCAGGCGTCGGGATTCGTTGAGCGCTTTGGAGTCGTGGAGCCAGGGGTGGGAAAATCCGGGAGGCAGTATAACTGCGGCGGCAAACACCGGGCCGGCAAGACATCCGCGGCCGGCTTCGTCGCATCCGGCTTCAAGGAGTTCAGTCTGAAATGATGTGGGAAGAAGGGTAGGGGCGGTTGTCATATGGATACTCCATAGCGGCGGAGCACCGAGCGGAGTTTTGCCAGAAGAACGTTAGTGCGCAGCGGCTTGTCAACCACCAGGTCGGCGCCGGAGTCGTAGGCGCTGATGGGGTCGTCGGGCGATATGACAACGAGGGCGGGCAAACCTTGACCAACTTCACCTTGCGGGTCGCCATCGACCATAACGAGCGTGTAGCCGGCGGCATCATACGGTTCCATGCTTCCGGCAGGTACGCGTTGCAGCTCAATGCCTGTCGGCTCAAGTATGGCCGAAAGCACTTCGGGCAACGAGTGGTCGTTGGTTGCTACTATGGCGCGTTTGTCCGCGTTGTTCATTTCCATATTGCAAAGATAAAAAACAATTTTGAAGTTGCCGGCAGACGTAACAAAATTGTAGCGGAATTTTTGCAGATTTTTTAAATCAGCGACGTCGACGCTATGCAGGCCGCCGATATGCGCAAATCGGGGCGGGCGGCCTTGAGGGCTTCGGCGCAGGCATAGAGCGTTGCGCCGGTGGTGCAAATGTCGTCAACGATGAGAATATGGCCAATGCCGCTGGTTGCGCCGGCAATGGCTGTGTAAACGTCCGACAGAGCGCGGCGGCGCTCGTCGGCGGTGAGTCGCGTCTGCGAGGTGTGGTGCCCGGCTCTGAGGGTATCGACTACCGGCAGCCCCGTTTCGGCGGCAAGTCCGCGGGCAAACCAGGCTGCCTGATTGTAGCCTCGGCGGCAGTGGCGCCAGAAATTGAGCGGCACCGGGGTTATGGCGTCTATGCCGTTGAAGAAGCCTGCGGCGGCGAGTTTGCGGCCGAATTCCTCGCCGAGCCGGCGGCCTATGACGGGACGGCCGTGATATTTCATGTCGTGAATCAGCGCCGAGTGTTTCGAATCGCGCCGGTAGGTGAAGTAGGCGGCTGCCCGCTCAATAAACACCCGGCCCTGGAGCTTGTCGATAAGGTCGTTGGCTGTGGGCGACAAATGGTGGGTGGTTTCCGGAAGCGTTGCTCGGCAGAGCAGACACATTGGCCCTTCGCCGCGGGTCATGATGGTCCCGCAGCAGGGACATTCCGGCGGAAAGAGCACCGCCAGCAGCGACTCAATCAGCTGTTCGCCAGTAGTCCTCATCGCTGAGCATCTGCATTATAAGTTCGGGCTCATAGCCGCGGCTCGCGGCGAATCTGATCAGTTTGGCCCGGTCGGCGCTCTGAATCGGCGAGGGCATGGAGCGCGCTTTGGAGCGTAGGGCTGCGGCCAGATTCGAGCAGTAGGTTTCGTCGTTCAGCTCGGAGTCGATGGCTTCGTTGACCAGCGCCGATGGGATGCGCTTGAGCCTCATGGCCTGGCGGATTTTCAGCAGGCCCCAGCGGGCGTTATTGATGCGGTCGCGCACATAGGCGTGGGCAAACCGCCGGTCGTCGATATATCGTTCGGCAATCAGGCGGTCAACTATGGCGTCGGCCTTGTCGGCGTCTATGCCCCAGTCGCGGAGCTTGGAGTAGGCTTCGGCAGAGCAGATTTCGGTTCCGGCCGCGCGGTCGGCCAGACGTTCATAGGCTTGTTGGGGCGTTAGCTGACGGGTCATAGATTGCAAAACGGAGTTTGCCGAAGGAGTCGCGAACGATTTCGGCGCCTTTATAGGCTCCGGCCTCCAGCGGGTTGATTTCAAAGTAGAATGCCCCGGCGTGGCCGGCAAAGTTGCGCAGAATGGCCGAGTAGAAGCGCAGCGGGTCATTGTCGGGCACGAACAGGGCCAGCGCCGGTTCGTGGTCGAGCACCCGCGCCTCCATGGTTGCGCGTTCGGATTCGAGAACGTAGGGCGGATTGCTCACAACTATGTCGAAATACTCCTCGGGATGGAAGGAGAGCATGTCGGCCTGCACGAAGCGAATTCGCGTGCGCTGCTCCTCGGCGTTGCGTCGGGCAATGGCCAATGCGTCGGCCGAAATGTCAACGGCTGTTATGTCGGCGAACTTCAGAGTGCGTGCCAGGGCTATTGCCAGTGCTCCCGAGCCGGTTCCGAGGTCGATTATGCGCAGGTCGCGTCGCGAGCCGTAGCGGTCGGCTATAATGTCGACCAGCTCGGCGGTTTCGGGCCTGGGTATGAGCACTCCCGGCGCCACGGCCAAGTCCATGCCGTAGAAGCGGGCGCGTCCAAGGGCGTATTGCACCGGTTCGCCTGCGGCAACGCGGTCAATAATGCCGAGAACCTTGCCGCACACAAAGTCGGGCAGTTCGCGCTCGGGATTCACTACCACGTCGACCGGGCGCAGCAGGGCGATATTGTGGAGCACCTCGCGTTCTATTCCGCGGGCGTCGTCGATTCCGGCGAGCCGGCGGCGCATTTCGCCGGTGAGTTGGCTTACGTTCATTTATCTTGGTGGGGGGATTAAATGAATAACCGGACTTGACGCTTGTCAAGACCGGCTATTACATTCTCTGTATTGCTCAGTTGAATTATTCAGCAACTTCAGCAGCAGCTACGGTGTCGGCAGCTACGGTGTCAGCAGCTACGGTGTCAACGGTTTCTTCTACTACTTCGATAGCTTCTTCAACGGGTTCAGCGGTTTCTTCGGTAGCAGCTTCTTTGTTACCACAAGCTACGAGGGCGGTAGCAGCAGCTACGGCGAGCATCAGGATGTACTTTTTCATTTTTGTAAAATTTTATTATATGAAACGATTAGTTAGTGTTCTATTTGTTGGTTTGTCCTAAAACCGGTGCAAAGTTATGCCAAATTTTTGAATCTGCAAATAATTTTTAAGGTTTTTTTTGATTTTTCCTAAAAAATCATGTTGTTTAGCATATTTGCTGGAATTTTGGAATAATTTTGTTCTTATTTGAGCGCAGCTTTAACGGCGTCGTTGGGAACCATTTCTTCCTTGAAGATGTAGGCGCCGGTTTTGGGCGAGCGTTCCATCTTGATTACTTTGCTATAAGTGCGGCCTTCACCCTTCTGTAGTGAGGCGACGGTTTTCTTTGCCATTTCCTGTAGTTCTTAAGAGTGGGTGAATTACTTAATTTCTTTGTGAACGGTTACACGCTTGAGAATGGGGTTGTATTTTTTCAGCTCCAGACGTTCGGTGGTGTTCTTGCGGTTCTTGGTGGTGATGTAGCGGGAAGTGCCGGGCATGCCGCTGGCCTTGTGTTCGGTGCATTCGAGGATTACCTGAACGCGATTACCTTTTGCTTTCTTTGCCATGACTTAAAATCCAATGCATTTAATGTCGTTATCGTTGAGATATCCCTTCTCGGCGGCCTGCAGCAGGGCGGCGTTGAGGCCGAGTTTGTTGATGGTGCGGAGACCCTTGGCGGAAATGGTCAGGGAAATCCACATTTCCTGTTCGGGCCAGTAGAACTTCTTGGTGAAGAGGTTCACGTTGAATTTACGCTTGGTGCGACGCTTCGAGTGCGAAACGTTGTTACCTGTCATGGCAGTTTTGCCCGTGATTTGACACATCTTTGACATGGCTGTAGAGTGTTGTCTTCTAACTGGTTATATTATTATTTTCTTTCTCGAGTTGACGATTTGCGGGGCCTGTCTTTCGCTCATATCACCGACGAACGCATCACTTTTCGCCGGCTTTCCCGGACGGGGGAGCCGCTAAACCGACTGCAAAGTAACGAATTTTTCGTGAGATGAGCAAATTTTTCTTAAAAATTATTGATTATTTTTGAGTTGGAGGCGTCCGGCGGCGATTGCGTCGGCGCGCAGGCGGCGCAGAAGGGCTGCGTCGATGTCGGACGAATTGAGGGTTTCCAGGGTGTGGCGAATCTGTTCTTCGGCCGCTTCGTAGGGCATCGGGGCGCCTGCGGGGAGAATGTCGCTGACTGAGAGCAGGTAGGTGAAGCCGTCAACGTCGACGTCGAGATGATAGCCTTTGCGCAGCTCCGACGGGTTGACCGGATGAGGAATCTTGGAAACGATGCGTTCAAAGGGTATCCACTGGTCGCGGAAGTAGTCATAGTGCACGGCGCCGTTCAGCCCTACTTTTTCGAGGCGGTCAATGTCGTCGCCGCGGTCCGAGCGGTAAAGGCGGCGCACTGTTGCCAGGGCCGGGTCGCCGGTTTCCATTTTAATGTATATGCCTCTGACCAGCGGGTCGGTCAGTCGCATCCGGTCGGAGTTGGCGTCGTAGTAGGCGTGCATGGCCGAATCCGATGGAACGAGCGCCGGGTCGCTCGCCACTGCCAGCCGGCGGTATTCCCAGCTGATGAGGTTGCGTCGGTAGTCGGCCACGCGGCGATCAATGTCGGCTGACTTGGGCAGGTGGCGTGTCGCTTCGTATTCGAGCAGGCGGTCGTTGACCCAGGCATTGATCCATGCGTCGGCAAAGGCGGTGCTGTCGGCGGCCGACAGGCCTGCGGGCATGGCTTTGCGCAGTTCGCTCAGAGTCAGCGTTTCGCCTCCTATTGAAGCCAGCGCGTCGTCGGCCATTGGTCCTGACTTATGGCAGGCGGCCATCGCCGTGAGCGCCATGAGGGCACCCGCAACGATGGCCGCGCGGTTGATTCGGTTCAGAGCCGTTATCATTTGGCTTTTTTCAATACTTTCTTATCAATCTGAACGGGATAGGCCTTGCGGAGTTCCTCAATGAACTGTTCTTCGAGGGCGGCAGTCCAGTCGTTGGTCACTTTGTTGCGCACGTCGGCAACTTCTTCAGCCTGATTGATGATTTCGCCCAAGTAGGGGGTGAAGAAACGCCAGCGGTTGGTGATTTTGGGCGCGGGGCCGCCGAAAGCTATGAAGTCAACAATCTGGTTCTCGCCTTGAGGCAGAACGGCGCGTTCAATGCGCACTTCGCCGGGGAAGTTGGCGCGCAGCGAGTCGTTGAGCTGCTCGGGGGTGGGGTCGACGCGGTCAAGGTAGGCCTTGATTTCCTGATTGATGGAGTCGGTCTGGGCGTAAACTATGTAGCCTTTCCAGCGGGGAGAGCTGAAGGTGTAGTTTTCGCGGTTCTGCTCGAAGTATGCTTTCAGGCCTTCGGGGTCTTCCTTGGGTCGGTTCCACACGTTCTTTTCGAGCGAAGCAACGAGCATCAGGCCGTCGCGGTATTCGTTGACCAGGGCGCGGAATTCAGGATATTTGCTTTCCAGGCGGTGGTCCTCATAGGTCATGGCCACTGCGTTCAGGCGCGGCTCCATGCGGTAGCTGAGGGCTGCCGAGGGCTTTTCCTGCGGGTTGAGCCGATAGTCGGCGGCAAGGAATTCGCCTACGCTAACAATGGAGTCGCCAACGAAAATCAGCGGGGTGGCGTCGTTGGCCAGAACAACCTTGGCTGAGTCGTAGCCCAGTCGGTCAACTTCTTTCAGCAGGTTGTCGAAGGCCTGCTGGTCATAGCGGGCGTTATATTCGGCGCGGAGCTGTGCGGCGCGGGCCACTCGCGGACGCACGTTGCGCACGTCGCGCTTCATCAGGCCTTTGATACCGCTCTTTATTTCCGAGGGCAGAGCCTTGCGTTCTTCATATTTCTTTACGATGTGCCATCCGAAGCGGGTGCGGAACGGCTCGGAATATTCGTTGTTGTTCAGCGCAAAGGCAACGTCTTCGAACTCGGGCACCATTTTGCCGCGGCCAAAGAAACCGAGGTCGCCGCTCTTGGCCTTCGAGGGGCAGTCGGAGCAGGTTTTTGCCAGATTTTCGAACGAATAGCCCTGCTGGAGCAGGCCGTAAATCGAGTCGATGCGGGCTTTGGCTTCGTTGTCGTCGGCGCCTTGGGCAACCTGGGCCAGAATGTGGGCGGCGCGGATTTCGCCAATGTTGGGGCGTTCGGCCACGGGGCGCACAATGTGGAGGCCATAGGCGGTCTGGCCGATGTTGCTCCACTCATTGAGCGGAGTTTCGAAGGCGATTTCTTCGAATTCATAGGGGAACATGCCGGCGCGGATAAAGTCATAGTGGCCGTGGTCCTGCTTCGACTGGGGGTCGATGGAGTATTGAGCCACGATGGCTTCGAAGTCGGCGCCGTTGACCAGGGCCTGACGCAGCGAGTCAGCCAGTGCCTGCTGACCGAGCGGCAGCATCAGGTGGTCGATTTTCACTTCCTTCAGCGTGTGGGCATAGGAGTTTTCGAGCAGCTGATTGTAAACGGTGGTGTCGGTCAGATAGGGTTCGGCCAGGTCGCGGCGATAGTCGCGGAAGTCTTTCTGGAAGCCCGATGTGGTATCCTGGCGCTCTTCAATGGCGCGTTCAACCTTGAGCTTGTAGTCAATGAAGCGCTGCAGATATTCCTGCGGCGTTTCGTGTTCAACTTCGTTGCCGTCGTTTTTGTGGTAGAAATATTCGAATTCGCTTAGGGTCACGGGCTTGCCGTTAACCTTCAGCAGTGTGGGGTCTTTTGGGGCCTTGGCGGCCAAAGTCAGCACACCCAGAATCGCAAGGGCGGGAATGATGAGCTTCTTCATTGGGGGTTAGTTAGCGTTTGAGGAGTAGTTGGGAGCTTCGGAGGTGATAGCTACGTCGTGGGGATGGCTTTCAGCCACACCGGCATTCGTGATGCGGGTGAATTTTGCCGAGTGCAGTGCCTCGATGTTTTTGGCACCGCAATAACCCATGCCTGAGCGGAGGCCGCCGAGCATCTGATAAACGACTTCGTAGAGCGAGCCTTTGTAGGGCACACGGGCTGCTATGCCTTCCGGCACGAGCTTCTTGGCGTCGGAAACGTTGCCCTGGAAGTAACGGTCTTTCGAACCTTTTTCCATAGCTTCGAGCGAGCCCATGCCGCGATAGGCCTTATATTTACGGCCATTATATATAATGGTGTCGCCCGGGGTCTCGTCAACGCCGGCGAGCATGCCGCCGAGCATTACCGAATAGGCGCCTGCGGCCAGAGCCTTTACAATGTCACCGCTGTAGCGGATACCGCCGTCGGCAATCAGGGGCACACCGGTGCCTTCGAGGGCTTTGGCAACGTCGTAGACTGCCGAAAGCTGCGGAACGCCAACGCCGGCAATAACGCGGGTGGTGCAGATGGAGCCGGGGCCGATGCCGACCTTAACGCCATCGGCGCCGTTGTCGACCAGATAGCGGGCAGCTTCGCCTGTCGCGATGTTGCCAACAACTACGTCGATGTGGGGGAAAGCGGCCTTGACTTCGCGCAGAACGCGAACAACTCCGGCGGAGTGGCCGTGGGCCGTGTCGATTACTATGGCGTCGACTCCGGCTTCAACCAGAGCGGTTGCGCGCTCGAGGCTGTCGGCGGTAACGCCGATGCCGGCGGCTACGCGCAGGCGGCCGTATTTATCTTTGCAGGCCATGGGCTTATCCTTGGCCTTGGTGATGTCTTTGTAGGTTACCAGACCCTGCAGGCGGCCGTCGGCGTCAACAACGGGGAGCTTTTCGATTTTGTGCTGCTGAAGAATGCGGGCTGCTTCTTCCAGGTCGGTAGACTGCGAGGTAGTTATGAGGTTTTCTTTGGTCATAACCTCATCGACCGGACGGGTGCGGTCGGTTTCGAAGCGGAGGTCGCGGTTGGTGACTATGCCAACGAGCTTGCGGTCGGCATCGACTACGGGAATGCCGCCGATGTGATATTCCTCCATAATGGCCAGGGCATCGGCAACTGTTGCGCCGCGTTCAATCGTAACGGGGTCGGTAATCATGCCGTTCTCGGCGCGCTTCACTGCGTGAACCTGACGGGCCTGTTCGGCGATAGACATGTTTTTGTGGATAACGCCTATGCCTCCTTCGCGGGCAATGGCAATGGCCAGGGGCGCTTCAGTAACCGTGTCCATAGCGGCTGAAATCAGCGGCACATTGAGGGTTATGTTGCGCGAAAACTTGGTTGAAAGTTGAACATCGCGCGGAAGCACTTCGGAATAGGCGGGAATCAGCAGGACGTCATCAAAGGTCAAACCGTCCATCTTCACTCGATCGGCAATAAACGACATATCTAAAATTTATTTTAGGTTGTAAAATTGCACGCAAAGTTACGAAAAAAATCTCAACCGCGAAAGAATTTCCACCCGCCCGGTGGATTTTTTTTGTTGTTTCATCAAAATTGCGTAATTTTGCAATATGAATGCTACAATCTCCTTAGAGGGTCTTTGGTCGATTGTCAATTCCCTCTCTACAAAAAATAAAAAATGGCTCGCTGTTAAACTCAATGAGGCTTTAGCGGTGGCGACGCCGGATAAGGAGGACGCGATGCTTTCTGCTATCACGCGTTCGGTAAAAGAAGCGAAAAACGGTCAAACAAAGCCGATTGATTCGTTATGGGATCAGTTATAGAATTCAAATACACACCTGAGTTCCTTAAATCCGCCAAGGTTTTATCAAAACGATACAAATCCTTTTCATCTGATTTAAAGGAACTCCTTGGTGAAATCTCACAAAATCCCGACGTTGGCATAGACTTAGGCAATGGCTTGAGAAAATTGAGAATGGCGATAAAGTCAAAGGGTAAAGGAAAGAGCGGTGGCGCACGGGTCATTACTTTGACGATAGTCGCTGATGAGTTGCGCTCCACCATTACTCTCATATATGTTTATGACAAAAGCGATATTTCGAATATTTCAAATTCCAAGCTTAGTCAGATTCTATCAGATAATGATTTAAAATAGATTAAACAATTATTTATCACGCTATATGAAGAAGGTATTATTTATAATTTGGACTTTTTTGGCGGGCGCAACCGGAGTTGTTGCCCAAAAGCTGGTGTCGGATCTTCCGGCAGTGCACATCACTCTGTCAGACCCCTCGGCAATCAATACTGACACTTATGTAACTTCGCAAATGGTGGTGGTCGATGCCGACGGCACGTCAACGACTTATGCCGACACCCGTTTGCGCGGCCGCGGCTCGGCCAAGTTCGCGCTACCTAAGAAACCATATAAAATCAAACTGGCATCCAAGGCCCGCCTGCTGGGCGCCGATGCGGCCAACGCCAAGAAGTGGAATCTGATGGCTCAGGCCGGTGATAAGACTATGTTGCGCAACGCCGTGGCTTCCTACATTGCTCTGGAGGCCGGCCAGCCGTTTGCTCCCGGTTGGCGGTTTGTTGATCTGACCATCAACGGCGAGAATCAGGGAACTTATCAGATAACTGACCAGATAGACATCCGCAAGAAGCGTGTGCACATCACCGAGCAGCCCGAGGCTGTTGATGCCACCACGGATATTACGGGCGGTTATCTGCTTGAAATCGATGAGGACGCCGACGACGCTGAGGGCACTGTATTCACCACCTCGCGCGGGGTTAAGGTTACCGTTAAGTCGCCCGACGAGGATTATATCGTTGCCGCTCAGAAGGACTACATCGCCGCCCACGTTCAGAAGTTCGAGGATGCTCTGTTTGCTCAGAACTGGCTCGACGCCAAGGAGGGTTATCGCAAATATCTCGACCTGGAATCGCTCGTACAGTGGTATATCACTGCGGAGTATGCGGCAGACCCGAATTCGTTCCGCTCGGTGTATTTCTATAAGGAGATGGGCGACGACAAGCTGACTTTCGGCCCGGTTTGGGACTTCGACTTCGCGTTCGACAATAGTGCCCGCTTCGGCTCGCGCCCCGAGGCGCTGATTGCCCAGGAAGGTCGCGGCGACCAGTGGTGTTACATCTGGATTGACCGTTTGCGCCAGGACCCCGGATTCCATACCGCGGTCAATGAAGCCTGGAAAAAACTCGTTGCCGGCGGCATAGTGAATAAGGTCAATACCTTCATCGATGCGCAGGCGGCCAATCTCAGCAAATCGCTGGCGCTGAATTTCAGCATCTGGCCTATTGCCGAAAAGGCTCACGACGAGATGCACCTTTTCGCCACTTATGGTGAGGGCGTAGACTTTTTGAAAGCAACGCAGGCTGCGCGTGCCGAATTCCTGACCAAAGCGTTTGCAACTCTGGCTGCCGGCGGCACGGTGCCCGTTGTCGGTCCGCAAGGCTCGATAAACGAAATCGACGCCTCCCTGCTGAAGGAAGCGCCGATGTTTGACCTGCAGGGCCGCCGCGTTGTCAATCCGCAGCGAGGCCTCTACATTCAGAACAGAAAGTTAGTCATGATGAACTAACGTTTCGTTGATTTTGGCTTCGAGGTCGGCTACCTGATGCAGACCCGATGCGCGCCAAACGGGTTCGCCGTTCTGGAAAATTATTAACGTGGGAACTGACTGAACGCGATAGCGGTTGGCCAGTTCTTCGTTTCTGTCGATGTCGACCTTGATGATGGCGGCCTTGTCGCCCACTGTTTGCTTGAGTTGTTCGAGGATAGGCGACTGCATTTTGCAGGGGCCGCACCAGGTTGCGTAGAAGTCCACGAGAGTGGGTTTGGACCCACCGATAAGTTTATCAAATTCTTCCATAGTCAATACTTAGTTCTTTAAGGTTTTGACTATATAACACTTTTGCGGGGGCTTTGGTTTGGTTGCCTGCTGCGAAGTCAGTTTATCTGAACGGGGTGCGGAAGAATCGACGCGAAAAGCGCGCGTGCGGCTTCGAGCTGCTCGGGGGTGTTGTGTGGCGTGCCGTCAAGGGTGTAGGGCAGGCCCATGGCGGCGTATTTATGAACGCCTAAGGTGTGGTAGGGCAAAATCTCCACTCGCTGAATGTTGTCGTAGTCAGCGAAGTGCCGTGCCCAGGCCTCGAGGTCGGCGGGGTCGTTGCTCACTCCGGGCACCAGAACGTAGCGCAGCCACATGGGGCGGCCGTTATCGCGGAGCCATTTGGCTGTTTCCAGAGTGTTCGCGTTGCTCATGCCGGTGAGGTCGCGGTGGCGTTCGGGGTTGATTTGCTTAACGTCGAGAAGCACCAGGTCGGTCAGCTGCAGCAGGCGGTCAACGTCGGGGTTGCGCACTGCGCCGTTGGTGTCAATACAGATGTGGATTCCCGCATCGTGGAGCTTTTCAAACAGCGGAATCAGTTCGCGCGCCTGTAGAGTGGGCTCGCCGCCGCTGAAAGTGATGCCGCCACGTTTGCCGTAGAAGGGTTTCTGATCCACGGCCATGCGGAGAATATGGTCAGGGTCGGTCGCCGTGGCCTCCCCGACGCGGTCAATCGTGTCGGGGTTGGCACAGTAGCGGCAACGAAAGGGGCACCCCTGAAGGAACACGACCAGTCTGAGGCCGGGTCCATCAAAGGTGCCCATTGATTCATAGGAGTGTACGCGGATCACATCGACTCGTGGAAAGAGCGCGAAATCACTTCAAGCTGGTGCTCGCGCGAGAGTTTGGTGAAGTTCACTGCGTAGCCGCTGACGCGGATTGTCAGCTGCGGGTAGAGTTCGGGGTGCTCCATGGCGTCCATGAGCAGCTCGCGGTTGAGAACGTTTACGTTCAGATGGTGAGCGCCCTTGGTGAAGTAGCCGTCCATCATGCCAACGAGGTTCTCAATGCGTTCTTCATCGTTGGGGCCGAGCGATTTGGGAATGATGGAGAAGGTGTTGGAAATGCCGTCCTGGCTGTCGCGGTAGCGGAGCTTGGCAACCGAGCTGAGCGATGCGATTGCGCCGTGGGTGTCGCGGCCGTGCATGGGGTTTGCACCGGGAGCGAAGGCTACGCCTTTGGCGCGGCCGTCGGGGGTAGCACCGGTCTTTTTGCCATACATAACGTTGGAGGTGATGGTCAGCAGCGACAGGGTGGGGCGGGCGTTCTTGTAAACGGGCAGTTTCTTGAGCTCTTCCGAGAAGTAGTAAACGAGGTCAACGCCGAGGTGGTCAACGCGGTCGTCGTTATTGCCGAAGCAGGGGAAGGAGCCTTCGATGTCGAAGCCTTCGGTCAGGCCGATTTCGTTGCGGCGGGCGGTTACCTTGGCATACTTGATGGCCGACAGGGAGTCGATGGCGATAGACAAGCCGGCAACGCCATAGGCGAGGTTGATGCGCGGGTTGGTGTCGATGAGAGCCATCTGGGCTTTTTCGTAGTAGTATTTGTCGTGCATGTAGTGGATAATGTTCTGCGTTTCGTTGTAAACGCGGGCAATTTCCTTGAGCACGAGCTTATAGTTCTTCATAACTTCCTCGAAGTTGAGAACGTCGGAGGTCAGAGCGGGAATGCCTTTGACCATAACGGTGCCGGTGTTTTCGCAGCGGCCGCCGTTGATGGCGAGCAGCAGGGCCTTGGCCAGATTGGCGCGGGCGCCGAAGAACTGAATCTGTTTGCCGATTGCCTGATAGCTAACGCAGCATGCAATGCCGTAGTCGTCGCAGGAGCGCACTTCGCGCATCAGGGTGTCGTTTTCATACTGGATGGACGAGGTGTCGATCGAAACCTTGGCGCAGAATTCCTTGAAGCCTTCGGGGAGTTCGGGGCTCCAGAGCACTGTCATGTTGGGTTCGGGCGACGGGCCGAGGTTATAGAGGGTCTGCAGGAAGCGGAACGAGGTCTTTGTAACCTTGGTGCGGCCGTCGTTGAAGCGTCCGCCGAGGCTTTCGGTCACCCAGGTGGGGTCGCCGGCGAAGATGTCGTTATAGCTGGCCATGCGCAGGTGGCGAACCATGCGGAGTTTGATAACGAACTGGTCAATGAGTTCCTGAGCGAAGGTTTCGTCAATGTTGCCGTGGTCGAGGTCATACTGGATGAACACGTCGAGGAAGGAGCTTACGTTGCCGAGCGACATGGCAGCGCCATCCTGTTCCTTGACTGCGGCGAGATATGCCATGTAAACCCACTGCACTGCTTCCTGGGCGGATGCGGCGGGGCGGCTGAGGTCGAGGCCGTAGATTTCGCCGAGCTGGCGGATTTCGTCGAGGGCACGAATCTGTTCGGCAACTTCTTCGCGCAGACGAACGCGGGCTTCGTCCATCGGGCCGAGCAGCTGGGCCAGGTCCTGACGCTTGGCTTCGATCAGGCGGTCGGTGCCGTAGAGTGCCAGACGGCGATAGTCGCCGATAATGCGGCCGCGGGCATAGTTGTCGGGCAGACCGGTCAGGAAGCCGAGCGAACGGAAGCGACGGATTTCTTCGGTGTAAACGTCGAAAACACCGTCGTTGTGGGTTTTGCGGTAGTGAGCAAAGATTTCCTTAACTTTTTCGGGGAGTTCGATGCCGTTTTCGCGACATGCCTTTTCAACTACCTTGATGCCGCCGAAAGGCTTGATGGCGCGGCAGAGAACTTCGTCGGTCTGCAGGCCAACGATGAGCTCGTCGTCTTTCAGAATATAGCCGGGGCCGTGGCTGGTGATAGTCGAGATTTTGCTGGCGTCGATGGAGCGGACGCCGCCGTTGTCGCGTTCTTCCTGAAGAGCTTCAAGGCATTTGTTCCAAACGCGTTTGGTGCGCTCGGTGGGACCCTGGAGGAACGATGCGTCGCCGGTGTAGGGAGTGATGTTTGTGCTGACAAAGTTGCCAACGTCGATTTTCGACGTCCAGAGGCCGTCGGTGAATTTTTCGGTTGGAGTCATAAGTAAATGATTAAATAATATGTGTGAATTGGTTAATTATGGTCTTATTTCGCAAGCAGGGCGTCGAGGGTTTCGCGGAGCTTTTCGATGCTCTGTGCGCCAACGAGGCGCAGGTCGGTTTTTTCGCCGTTTTTGAAGGTGAGGATGGTGGGGATGCTCATGATGCGATATTTGGCGGTGAGATCCGATTCCTCGTCGATGTTGTATTTACCAACAACTACGCGGCCTTCATATTCCTTGGCCACGGCGTCGATGCTCGGAGCCATGCCTACGCACGGACCGCACCAGGTTGCCCAGAAGTCAATCATTACCGGTTGACCCGAAGCAATGATGTCATGGATGTTTTCGTCGGTGAATGTCATGATGGTTTATAATATTATTGGGTTAATGTTTAATAATCGAATATTGGATATTTTCGCTTTCGAGCATTTCAATCAGCTGCTTGTTTATCGGAATGGGGCGTTGGGCGGTCAGAGCCACGGCGCGGTTCAGCTTCGGATCGAATATGTTCAGGCGCAGTTCGCCCAGGTCCGTGGTGGATGAAGTGGCGTGTTCCTTGAGTATTTCAACGAAGTTGCGGTTGAAATCGGCGGTGCTCATGGTCAGTGCCACCCCTCTGACAACCCTGTTCTTGAGGTCATCGAGGCGGGTAATGCTGATTATGTTGAAGCGGGGCTCATCGTTGGCGAACCGGCGCTGATATTTGCCAACAACTCGGATAAACTGCCCCGAGGTGCAGTAGCTGTTGAACTGCGAGTAGGTCTGGCCGAACAGGCGCAGCTCGGTGGACCCTGTCAGGTCTTCGAGTGTCAGAATGCCCCACGGACCGTTTTTGCCGGGGCGCGTCTGGAAGTCGCTGGCCATGCCGCCGAGCTGAATTTCGCGCCCTTCCTCAATAACGAAATCTTCGGAGCTATAGTCCTTGATGGAGGTGGTTGCGAACCGCAGTTCCATATAGAACGGGTCGAGCGGGTGGGCCGACAGGTAGCGGCCAACGAGCTCGCGCTCCTTCGACAGCAGTTCGGAAGTAACCCAGGGCACTGCCGGTTTGATGGCCGGGCGGCCCGAAGTATCCAGCGCCGGGTCGGCGAAGTCGTCAAACAGCGATGCCGCCTGCTCCTGGCGGTCGCGCTGGTAGAGCTGACCGTAGCGCACCAGCTGCTCGGCAAAGTTTTCGTCTTTGGAATTGACCTGGAAGAAGTCCTCGCGCTTGATTTCGTCGCTGAAGCAGTCGAACGCGCCGGCCATGGCGAAGCTTTCAATGGTGCGCCGGTTGATGCCGCAGGTCGAAGGCACGCGTTCTATGAAGTCATGGATGCCGGTGAACGGCCCGTTGGCCTTGCGCTCTTCAATAATGGCGTTCACAATGCCTTCGCCGATGCCCTTGATGGCGGCCAGACCGTAGCGGATGTCGCCTTTGGAGTTCACACCGAAGTTCGAGAACGATTCATTTACGTCGGGGCCTTTAACCTTGATTTTCATGCGCGTGCACTCGTCCATGAAGCCCGAGAGCTTGTCGCCCATGTTGCGGCTCAGAACCGCCGCCATATACTCAGCCGGGAAGTTGGCTTTGAGATATGCCGTTTGGAAGGCCACCCAGGAATAGCATGTGGCGTGGCTCTTGTTGAATGCGTATGACGCGAATTTTTCCCAGTCCTTCCATATTTTTTCGAGCACTTCGGGCTTATGGCCGTTGGCCTGACCGCCTTCGAGGAATTTCCCCTTGAGGTGGTTCATCTTGTCGATGAGCTTCTTACCCATGGCTTTGCGCAGGGTGTCGCTCTCGCCGCGGGTGAAGTTGGCCAGCAGGCGCGACAGCAGCATGACCTGTTCCTGATAAACCGTAACCCCGTAGGTGTCCTTCAGGTACTTCTCCATCTCCGGAATGTCGTAGGTAATGGGGCTGCGGCCATGTTTGCGGTTAATGAAGTCAGGAATGTAGTCCATCGGGCCCGGGCGATATAGGGCGTTCATGGCAATAAGGTCCTCGAAGGTCGAGGGCTGCAGCTCGCGCAGATATTTCTGCATGCCGGCCGATTCGAACTGGAAGGTGCCAACGGTGCGCCCTTCGCTGTATAGCTTATAGGTGGCGGGGTCGGTGATGTCGATTGTGTCGATGTCGAGGTCTATTCCGCGGGTATTCTTGATGTTGGCCAGAGCGTCTTTTATGATGCTGAGCGTCTTGAGCCCGAGAAAGTCCATCTTAATCAGGCCGGTGTCTTCAATGACCGAGCCTTCATATTGCGTAACCAGCATTTTCTGGTTAGTATCCTTATCGTAGGCCACGCTCAGGGGCACCCAGTCGCTGACGGCGTCGCGGCATATAATAACGCCGCAGGCGTGCACGCCCGTGTTGCGCACGTTGCCTTCGAGCTGCAGGGCATATTTTAAGGTGTCGCGCACCAGCGGGTTCGGGCTCTGGAGCTCCGGCGCGAATTCGGGAACATGGTCGTAGCAGTTTTTCAGCGTACACTTCAGTTCCTTGCCGTTCACTTCGGGCATGCGCTTCGGAACCAGATTGGCCAGGCGGTTGCTTTCGGGCAGCGGCAGCTGCTCTACGCGGGCCACATCCTTAATCGCGCTCTTTGCGGCCATGGTGCCGTAGGTTATGATGCGGGCAACCTTTTCGGCGCCATATTTTTCGGTAACGTAGGCCAGAACGTCGCTTCGGCCGTCGTCGTCGAAGTCAATGTCTATATCAGGCAGCGATATGCGGTCAGGATTCAGGAAGCGTTCAAACAGCAGGTCGTATTTAATAGGGTCAATCTGCGTGATGTCCAGGCAGTAGGCCACCGCGCTGCCGGCCGCCGAGCCACGGCCCGGACCTATGCTCACTCCGCGCGCTCTGCCTGCGGCTATAAAGTCCTGCACAATGAGGAAGTAGCCCGGGAACCCCATATTCTTAATGGTGTCCAGCTCGAAGTCTATGCGCTCTATTTGCTCCTCGGTGAGCGTTTCGCCCCAGCGGCGGTGAGCGCCGACGTAGGTCAGGTGTCGCAGGTAGTCGTCGTTGTCGGTAAATCCTTCGGGCAGCGGGAAGTTGGGCAGAATCGGCTTGTGGTCAATGGAATATGTCTCAACCTTGTTGAGAATCTCAAGGGTATTGCCCAGCGCTTCAGGAATGTCGCCGAAGAGCTTGTTCATCTCCTCGGTGGTTTTCATCCATTCCTGCTTGGTGTAGAGCATTCGCGACGGGTCGGTCAGAAAGCGGTTGGTCGAAACGCACACCAGGCGGTCGTGGGCCTCGGCATCTGATTCGTTAACGAAGTGAACGTCGTTCGTGGCAATCAGCTTTATTCCGTGTTTGCGCGAAAATTCTATCAGAACTTCGTTGACTCTCTGCTGCTCCGGATAGGCTTCATGGTTGGCGTTGGGAACCGTGGCCTTATGGCGCTGCAGCTCCAGGTAGTAGTCCTCGCCGAAGGTTTCCTTATACCATAGCACCTGCTTCTCGGCCTCGTCAATCTGGCCTGCGCGAATCAGGCGCGGAATTTCGCCGCCCAGACAGGCCGAGCATATAATCAGGCCCTCCTTGTGGGCCGCCAGCTCCGATTTGTCGGTTCGCGGATGGTGGTAGAAGCCGTCGGTCCATGCGCGCGAAACCACCTTTATAAGATTATGGTATCCCTGTTCGTTCTTTGCCAGCGCAATGAGGTGGCGTCCCTTGTCGGTTTTGTCGTTGCGGTCCTCCAGCGAGCCGTTGGCAACGTAGAGTTCGCAGCCGAAAATCGGCTTAAACGGCTCCAGCCCCTCGTCTTTGCGCTTGGAGTTGATTTTGTTGACGTAGTTGAAATACTCCTTGATGCCAAACATATTGCCGTGGTCGGTTATGGCCAGGCCGGGCATGCCGTCGGCTATCGCTTTGTCGACCAACCCTTTGATGGAGGCCTGGCCGTCGAGAACGGAGTATTGCGTGTGAACGTGCAGATGAACGAAGGGTTCCATAACTCCCACAAAGGTACGAAAAATCCCTTAACCGCCAAAATTCTCCCTCTCAAAATTTTTTATCCGTTCGTTGTCGGAAGTAAATTTCGGATTGTCGGAAAATTTTCTTAACTTTGTGGGCGGTAAAAGTTTCACGTTTCGAACCGCACTATGTTTCGTCGCATTTTATTTCTTTTCATAACCATAATTTTACTGGGCTTTTCCGCCCGCGGGCAAATCATTTCCCGCAGCGATTCGCTGGCCACCTTCGACGCCGATTCCCTGCGTCGGGCGTTCGACTCCGGCCCCTACTTCACGTTCTATAAGGATAACTATTTCATAGTCGGAACGGCGCTCGGCCCGAAACCGACCAAATATAACTCCAACGTCAAATTCCAGATTTCCATTCAGCAGAAGCTCACCCGCTCAACCCTGCCCTGGAACACCTATCTTTATCTCTTCTACACCCAGAAATGCTTCTGGGACGTTTTTCGCAACTCGATGCCCATGACCGACTTGAACTTCAATCCCGGCATCGGCATCGCAAAGCCGTTCTTCTCTACCGTCACCGGCCGCTACGTTGGCAAAGCCTTCCTGGTTCTGGAGCATGAAAGCAACGGCCGCGACGGCGACGCATCCCGCTCATGGAACAAAATCAGCTTCGGCGGCAATATCTACATTGACCAGAACCTGATGGTCTCGACCAAATTCTGGATTCCCATCATCGACGGCGGCAACAACAAGGATATTCTCAAATATAACGGCATATTCCAGACCTCGGTCGACTATATGACCAACAATCGCCGCTTCGGCGCTTCCGTGCTCCTGGTCAAGCGTCAGGACTGGAATCCATTTAACTGGAACGTGCAGCTCGACTTGAAGTTTCGCGTGTTCCCCAAAGATAACCAATACCTGTTCCTGCAATACTATAGCGGCTACGGCGAAGGTCTGCTCGCTTTTCGCGAATATCACTCTCAAATCAGATTGGGAATCTGTTTGAGCCCGACTTTCTTCGGCGAATACTAATCCGTTAAATCTTTGTTGCAAACCTGTACGTTTTTTGCCCGTTTCGGGTGCAATGGGTAACTTTGCATTCGAAATGACAACTACTAAAAAAATACTGCTCTCGCTGCTGATAATCGTTCTGATTTGTGTCGGCGTTTATGGATATTCGGTGTGGCAGCTTTCGCGCCTCAACACCTCCTACCGCTTCATGGAAACCAAAGGCAACCTCATCGCTTCGTTTACTTGCAATGAAGAAAACAGCGTTGTCCAGCCCACCGGAAACACCGTTTATCTCGACCTTGGCTCCCGCCACTCGTTTATTTCAAACGACGACGCTTTGAAGCTGCGCGAACTGGGTTACCCCGTTGAATTCCACAACACCTTGCTCATAACTACCGACTGGGTTGGCCGCTATCGCCTGTTCACCAAAATCGCGCGTCTCGACGTAACGTTCATTAACCCGCAGCTGCCCGATTCAACTTTCGTTATCCACGATGTCGACCTGATTGTTCTGCCCGACGGCAGCCCCAACATCCTGGGCATGGATCTGCTATCTAATTTCGTTATCGAGCGCCTGCTGCCCGAAAATGTGGTTAATTTCTACAAGCAGGTGCCTCCCGGCTACACCACCGTATCGCGCCTGAAAATCTACGACATGGGCAACACCGGCACCACCGGCCGCGCCGCCATCTCTCTGGTGGTGAACGACGAAGACCCCCACGATTACTACCTGACCACCGGCCGCTCAATGTCGCAACACGAACTGGTGCAGCCCTACAACAACGTCCACACCGCCACCAGCCGCGTCGACAAAGACCCCAAAACCGGACTCTATACCCAGCGCCGCTGCCGCGTGAACTTCGGCGACCGCCTGCGCTACTCCAACGTCGTCTACGCCGACACAATCCACACCGACAAATACTCAATCAACCCGCTCAGGTTCTTCGACCAGGATTTTGTGCTTGACATGCCGGGCCGGCGGCTCTTGGTCCACAAAACACGCGAATGACCATCATGCTTTGCGCCGGCGAAGCCTCCGGCGACCTCCACGCATCCGAACTCATACGTGCAATCCGCGCCCAAAGCCCGGATTGCAAATTTATTTTTCTCGGTGGTGATCTGATGGCCCTGGCCGCTGGCTGTCAGCCTGCCATTCACTATCGCGATATGGCCTTTATGGGCTTCGCCGACGTCGTGGCCCATCTGCCGCAGGTCACTCATAATCTCAACGTGGCCCGCTCGCTGCTGCGCCATCGCCGCCCCGACGCGCTCGTGCTGGTCGACTATCCGTCGTTCAATCTCCGCATCGGAGCCGAGGCCGTCAGCCTGGGCATTCCCGTCTACTACTACATCGCCCCCAAAGTCTGGGCCTGGAAGGAACATCGCACCAAAACCATTGCCCGCCAGTGCCGCCGCGTGTTCGGCATCTTCCCCTTCGAACCCGAGTTTTTCCGCTCCCACGGCTATGACCGCTGCACCTATGTAGGCAATCCGTCGGTCGATGAAATAGACCGCCGCCTGGCCGAGGCGCCCTCGCTCAACGAGTTCCGCCGGCGGCATTCGCTTCCCCCTAAACCCATAATCGCCATAGTCCCCGGTTCGCGCATCGGCGAAATCAAACGCAACATGCCTCTTATGCTCGAAGCCGCGCGGGTGCTCCGCTCCAAATTCCAGGCCGTCATTGCCGGCGCTCCCGGAGTTGACCGCTCGGTCTATGACTGTGGCGACGTCCCGCTGATTTTCGGAGCGACCACCGACCTGATGAAAGTCGCCACCGGCGCCATCGTAACCTCTGGCACCGCCTCCCTCGAAGCCGCCCTGGCCAACGTTCCGCAAGTCGTCTGCTATCGCCACACAGGCTCGCGTATGCTCTACGCCATAATGTCCAACGTGCTCAAAGTGCCGTTCGTCAGCCTCCCCAACCTGATTGTGCGCCGCAAAGTCGTGCCCGAACTGCTGCTGCATCAGTGCACACCAATCGAAATCCTCCGCCACCTCATCAATGTACTCCCCGGCCATGCCGGCCATCAGGCCCAGCTGCAGGGCTACGCCGACATCCGCCGCGCCCTCGGCACCAACCACGCCGCCCCAACCGCCGCCCGCCTCCTCCTCTCCGACCTCCGTGGTCAGAAGTAATCATTGCAGCGCAAGCTAAAACGGTTAAAAATCTCATTGGCGAATCGCTTAGTCGGTGAATTCGATGATAGTGCCGGAAGCGATTGCTTTGCGCTTGATTAACAGCGGAGTGAAATAGGAGTTTTTGTAGCAGATGCTAACGTTGATAACTGCGCGCGAGGTGCCCACCAGGTCCGCCTGCTTGTAGAGGTCGGCCATTGCGGCCTGTCCGAGCGATTTTTGCGAGAGGCCGCCGAAGCCCAGAACGTAGGTCTGCTCTGATTCGGCTGAAACAGTGCCTACGATTCGGTAGTTTGCCTTCTGGAGAATCACTTCGGTTTGGGCGAGGTTGCTGTTGTGGGTGGCTTCGTGGCTGAAGCCGCAGCTCGTCATGCCGGCCATCGCTGTCAAGGCAGCTCCGGCAACTACTAACTTATACAATGTCTTACGCATATATGATGAGTTATATTAAAGAACGCCTCTCAAGTATGCTGCCGGAAGGCGCGCCTGAGAGGCTTGTTATCTTGTTAACGTATTGTTAGTCGGTTTTGTGCTGCAAAGATAGGCATTATTTTGCAAAACGCCAAATTTTATTGTTTTAGGACAAAGCTGGTGATGAAAAAAATGGGGTGGGACTTGGGGGTGTTAAGTTTTTTGCGTAAATTTGCACTATTCTTTGAAAACTTTTTTAATCACATATATTTCAATGAACCTCAAGTCTCAGTCGCGCAGCTTATTGCTGCTTGCCGGCGCAGCCGTTGCCCTTTCCGGCTGCTCCAAAAAACTCGGCCAGATGCAGTCCGAATTTTTCACCACCAATCCTAATCCCCTCGAAGTAGTCGGCCAGAATGTTCCCGCCACCATCACCGCCCGCATTCCCGCCAAATACTTCGCCAAAAACGCCGAACTTACGGTTACGCCCTATCTCACCTATGCAGGCGGCGAAACCGCATCAACTCCCTATTCGTTCCAGGGCGAGAAGGTTCGCGGCAATAACCCTGTTGTCAGCTACGACAATGGTGGCACCGTGACCATTCCCGTGAATTATGTTTATGGCCCCGAAATGGCTACTTCGCAGCTCGAACTGGCGTTCAACGTTCAGCAGGGCAAAAAAACTTATGTGCTCCCCCGCGTGGCAGTGGCCAATGGCGTAATCGCCACCGCAGCCATGGCTAACGCCGGAAGCGTTACTCCCGCCATCGCTACCGACAAGTTCCAGCGCATCATTCAGGAAAAGGTCGACGCCGACATTCTCTTCCTTATCAACCAGGCAAACATCCGCGATAATCAGCTCCGCACCGGCCAGATGACCGGCCTGCAGAACCGCATCAAGGATGCCAGCGCCGACAGCCGCCAGGAAATCGAAGAAATCAACATTCAGAGCTATGCCTCGCCCGACGGCACCTATGAATTCAACAAAAAGCTCGCCCAGAAGCGCGAAGACGCTACCAAGGGCTACATGGACCAGCAGCTCAAGGGCGTTAGCTTCGGCCAGCTCACCGCCGACTTTACTCCCGAAGACTGGGAAGGCTTCCGTCGCCTCGTCAGCGAAAGCAACATTCAGGACAAAGACCTGATTCTCAGCGTGCTCTCCATGTATTCCGACCCCGAAGAGCGCGAACGCGAAATCCATAACCTCAGCTCCGTATTCGAGCAGCTTGCCGAAGAAATCCTTCCGAAGCTCCGCTATAGCCGCATCAGCGCCAAAATCAACGTTATCGGCAAGAGCGACGAAGAAATCGCCCAGGCTTTCGCCTCGAACCCCTCCAGCCTTTCGGTTGACGAAATCCTCTACTATGCCGCTCTGACCGACAACGCCGAAAAGCGTGCCGAAATCTATTCCGCAGCAGCCGAACTCTATCCCACCGACTATCGCACCTACAACAACCTCGGCATGGCTCAGTATCAGCTCGGCGACTACGATGCCGCTCGCGCCAGCTTCGCTCAGGCTGCACGCCTGGCTCCCGCATCGGCCGAACCTCAGATGAACCTGGGTCTGACCTCGCTCAACTCCGGCAACTTCTCCGACGCCCAGAGCCGATTCGGCAATGCCGCCGGCGTTCCCGAGCTGAATGAAGCCCTAGGCGTTTACTACCTGAAGCAGGGCGACAACGCTGCCGCTGCCCGCGCAATGCAGGGCGTTAACTCCAACAATGCCGCTCTGGCCCAGATTCTGACAAAGGACTATTCCGCAGCCAAAAAGACTCTCGCAGCCATTGCCGCTCCCGATGCCACCACCTACTACCTGATGGCGGTTCTCGGCGCCCGCACCAACAACGAAGCCATGCTGGCCAACAGCCTGCGTCAGGCCGTGAAACTCGATCCCTCGATGGCTGCCAAGGCTGCTTCCGACCTCGAATTCAAACGCTTTAACCTCTCTTCCGTACTCTGATGCGTAAATTCCAGCGCGTTCTGCTTAAACTGAGCGGCGAAAGTCTCGCCGCTCAGCAAAAGCAGGGCATCGATTCAACCCGCCTCAGCCAATATGCAACTCAAATCAAGGCTGCCGTTGACTCCGGTCTGCAGGTGGCAATAGTTATTGGCGGCGGCAATATTTTCCGCGGACTCCAGGGCGCATCGCGCGGTTTCGACCGCGTCAAGGGCGACCAGATGGGCATGCTCGCAACCGTTATCAACTCGCTGGCGCTGAGCTCGGCGCTCGAAGCTATCGGCCAGCCGGCCGACGTTTTCACCGCCATTGCCATGCACCCCATAGGCGAGCACTATAGCAAGTGGAAAGCCATCCGTGCCATGGAGGCAGGCCGTGTGGCCATAATTTCCTGCGGCACCGGCAATCCTTTCTTCACCACGGACACCGGCTCCGCCCTGCGCGGAATCGAAGTCGAGGCCGACGTTATGCTCAAAGGCACCCGTGTCGACGGCATCTACACCGCCGACCCTGAAAAAGACCCCACGGCCACAAAGTTCGACCGAATCACCTACGACGAAGTGCTTGCCCGTGGCCTCAAGGTTATGGACATCACCGCAACAGCTCTCTGCAAGGAAAACAAACTCCCCATAATCGTTTTCGACATGGACACTCCCGGCAACCTCGACAAAGTGCTCGCCGGTGAGCCCATCGGAACCTACGTCTACGAAGGCTGATGCTGCTGAAGTCACTGGCAATCGACAATTTCAAAAACATTGAGCGCGCGCGGCTGGAGTTCTCTCCGAAGGTCAACGGCCTGCTCGGTCATAACGGCATGGGCAAGAGTAATCTGCTCGATGCCGTTTTCACTCTGAGCTTCACCAAGAGTTTCTGCCGCGTGCCCGATGCCATGTTGATTCGCAGTGGCGAGCAGTTCGCGCTGGTCAAGGCCGCCTATCTGCGTCGCGGAACCGACGAGGACCTGACCCTCGGGCTGGTCGAAGGCAAACGCAAGAGCCTCAAGCGCAAGGGCAAGGAATATCAGAAAATGTCGGACCATATCGGGGTGTTCCCGCTCGTAATGATTTCGCCGGCCGATGTCGACCTCGTGCGCGAAAGCCCCGAGGAGCGTCGCCGCTGGATCGATATGGTCATCAGCCAGAGCGACTCCCGCTATCTCGACGCCCTCATACGCTACGCCCACGCCCTGGAGCAGCGCAACCGTCTGCTCAAGGACTCCATTTCCGACCCGGCCATGTTTCAGGCGCTCGAAGCCGTTATGGAGCCGGCCGCACTGTATATCTACAATGCCCGGACCGAATGGGTCGGACGACTGCAGCCCATATTCGAGAAGTTCTATGCCCGCATCAGCGGCAACACCGGCGAATGCCCCGGCATAACCTACGTTTCGCAGCTGCAACGCGCCGAATCCTATGCCGCCATGATGGCCGAACACTCGGCGCGCGACTTTGCGCTGCGCCACACCTCGGCCGGTCCGCACCGCGACGACATAGAGCTTACGCTCAACGCTATGGACATGCGCCGCACCGGTTCCCAGGGCCAGTGCAAAACCTTTGTCATCGCCCTGCGCCTGGCCCAATATGAGTTCCTGGCCGAGGCTACCGGCATGAAGCCGCTGCTGCTCCTCGACGATATTTTCGACAAGCTCGACGCTCAGCGCGTGGAGCGCATAGTGCAGCTCGTCGGCGACCCCGCTTTCGGCCAGATATTCATAACCGACACCAACCGCTCCCACCTCGACGAAATCATGAGCCGTTCCGGCGGCGACTATCGGCTCTGGCAGGTCGATAACGGCTCCTTTACCCCTCTCCACGAATGAAGAAAACCGAACCGCAGCCAATCGGCGATATTATCAACGAAGTGTTCCGGCGTTCGGGCCATCAGGCCGATGCCGACCGCTACCGCGCGCTGACCAACTGGGTCAACGTTGTCGGCCCCGGAATCAACGCGCTCACAACGCGCCGCTATGTTACCGAAGCGGGCGCAATCCATGTCTATATCTCCTCGGCCGCCGTAAAGGCCGACCTGATGTTCATGCGCCGGTCCTTGTTAGATTCCCTCAATGAATATGCCGGCGCGCCGGGAGTAATAACCGAATTGATTATCCACTGATGACCGGACTCGTAATCTCAAATCTGGGCAGCCGCTATGAAGTGCTCCCCGACGGCGGCGCCGCTCCGGTGCTCTGCGCCGCCAAGGGAAACCTGCGCATCAAGGGAATCCGCACAACCAATCCCGTTGCCGTTGGCGACCGGGTTGTCTTTTCCGATGCCCCCGGGGCCGAAATAGCCTACATAACGGCCATTGAGCCGCGACGGAACTACATTATCCGGCGCGCATCGAATCTGAGCAAGGAGAGCCACATCCTGGCCGCCAACATCGACTGCGCAATTCTCGTGGCCACGCTTGTTCACCCCGAAACCTCAACCACTTTCATCGACCGGTTCCTGGCAACGGCCGAGGCCTACGATATTCCGGCCGTGCTGGTCATAAACAAAACCGACCTCCTGGACGATGCCGAGGGCCGCGAGCTCCTCGACGCGGTGGCTTATCTCTACCGCTCCATCGGCTATCAGGTGGTCCTCACCAGCGTGCGCACCGGCTCCGGCCTCGACGCGCTCGGCGAGCTGCTGGCCGGCAAAACGTCGCTGCTTTCCGGCAACTCCGGCGTTGGCAAGTCGAGCCTTATCAATGCGCTGATTCCCGGCGCCAACGCAACGACCGCCGCCGTCAGCGACGCAACCGATTCGGGCACACACACAACCACCTCCTCCCGCATGTATGACCTCCCCGGCGGCGGCCGTCTCATCGATGTCCCCGGAGTGCGCGGATTCGGCACTCTCGACTTCGACCGCTACGAAGTGGGCCATTTCTTCCCCGAAATTTTCAGCGAGTCGGCCAACTGCCGCTTTTCGAACTGCACCCACACCGAGGGCGAACCCGGATGCGCGGTGCTCCGCGCGGTCGCCGACAGCCGCATAGCGCGCAGCCGCTATGCTTCCTACCTTTCCATTCTAACCAACGACGCAACCCAAACTAATCAAAAATACAGATAAATGGTAACCTCAATTCCCGGCGAAATTTTCAACGACCATCGCGGCACTATCATATCCCTCAATGATTTCCACCTCGAAGGAGTGGAACGCACCTACACTATTCACCATCCCGACGCATCGGTTGTTCGCGGCTGGCATGGTCATCAGAACGAGCGCAAGTGGTTCCACTGCATCCGCGGCAGCTTCGTTATGGCATTCGTTAAAATCGACGATTGGGATAACCCCTCGCTCGACCTGAAGCCCGAAATATTCCATATCTCCGACAAGAAGAGCGAGGTGCTCTGCGTGCCCGCAGGCTATGCCAACTGCATCAAGGCCATGGAACCCGGCTCGATTCTTCAGGTCTGGTCCGACAAGCAGATGGATGTTGCCGTGCTCGACTCCTGGCGCTACCCCTACACCAACTGGGTAGACTGGTCGGTCTATGGAGGTTAACGTAGTTACCGGACCCACCGCTTCTGGCAAGACCGCGGCGGCCATAGAGCTGGCGCAGCGTCTGGGCTGCGAGATAATTTCGGCCGACTCGCGCCAGATTTTCCGCGGCATACCTATAACCACCGCCGCCCCCACGGCCCGCGAGCTGGCCGCCGTTCGCCACCACCTGGTAGGCGTTCTGGAGCTCGACGACTACTATTCCGCCGCGCGCTTCGAGGAGGATGCCTTAGGGCTGATTGCCGACATGGAGCGCCGCGGACTCGACCGCGTGGTTGTTTGCGGCGGCTCGATGATGTATATCAACGCGCTGCTCAACGGCCTCGACGAACTCCCCACCATTTCCGACCGCGTGCGCGCCGAAACCCTCGAGTTTTATCAGCAGCAGGGCATCGACGCTCTGCGCGCCGAACTGCAGCGACTCGACCCCGACTATCTGGCCGCCGCCGACCCCAATAATCACCGGCGGCTGATTCACGCCCTTGAAATTATCCGCGAGAGCGGCGCCCCGGTGTCGCAGCTGCGCACCGGCCGGCGCAAGCAAAGGCCCTTCAGCGTCAATATGCATGTCCTGAATCCGCCGCGAGCCGAGCTGTTCGACCGCATAAACCGCCGGGTGGAGAAAATGATTGAGCAGGGAATGCTCGACGAAGCGCGCGCGGTCTACCCGCTGCGCCGGCTGAATTCGCTCAACACTGTAGGCTTCAAGGAGCTGTTCGCCTATTTCGACGGCATCTGGGATTTGCCCACCGCCATTGCCCGCATTCAGAAAAACACGCGCGTCTACGCCAAAAAGCAGCTCACCTACTTAGCAAAAATGCGGGTCGGCAATGATTGACCGCAGCGCCGGCAGGTCCGGAATCTGTTCGATTTCCTGACGCAGCGAAGCCACTGCCGGCTCAATCGATTTCAAAAAATGCTCCTTGCGCTCGAAGCGCCCGCGGAAGCCGTAGGCTCCCAGGGCCTGCATGAGCCGAAACACCACGAAATAGCGCAACGTGGCGCGAAACGCGCTCTCCTTCAAATTGCGTTCGCGGCAGTAAAGGGCAATCATTTCCGAGCGCAGCTCAGGGCTGAATCTTGCACGCGCCTGCCAGAGAAAGGAGGCTACGTCGTAATGCGCCGGGCCGAAGCGGCCGCCCTGAAAATCTATCAGCCAGGGTTCGTTGTCCTTGCCTATCATGATATTGCGGCTCTGGAAGTCGCGAACCATGAATCCGCGCGGCTCGGCGGTGGAGATTATCCGTGTCAGCTCCTCGAAATCATCTTCGAGGGCCGATTCGTCGAACTCCAGCCCGGGGCAAGTTTTCAGAAAACAATACTTGAAATAATTGAGGTCCCACATAACCGACCGCGGAGTCATTTCCGCCACCGGATAGCAGCGCGAATAGTCGATGTCGGGGGCCGACTGGGCGCGGGCCAGCAGGCGGATGGACTTGATGATGATATCGCGGCGCGAAAGGTCATCAAACAGCGCTTGATGACCCACATCTGTCTGCAAATAACCCATTCCGTCGACCGTAACGCCCACTATTCGCGGCACTCTGACCCCCGCTTTGGCCAGTTTATAGGCCAGATACATGAATGCTTCGTTCTCCTTCAGGTTCGTTCCTGCGGTGGCTATCAGCGACTTACCCGTCGAGAGCGTCAGGCGCCAGTAGCGCCGGTTGCTCCCAGAGCCCCCGATCGCTTCTCTCGCCAACACTTCCACTCCTGTCGGCAGTAAATCAATCAGTTGAGTCAGTTCATTGTGCGGCATAGAGGCGTTCACGCGCGGCAAGCACCCGCTCGTCGGTGATATAGTCATCGTATTCCGTCATTTTGTCGATTATGCCGTTGGGTGTCAGCTCGATAATGCGGTTGCAGACGGTCTGGATGAACTCATGGTCATGGCTCGACATCAGTATGTTACCCTTAAACGACTGCAGGGTATTATTGAACGCCTGAATCGATTCAAGGTCAAGGTGATTGGTCGGCGAGTCGAGAATCATGGTGTTGGCGTCGCGCAGCATCATGCGCGCAATCATGCAGCGCATTTTTTCACCACCTGAGAGCACCGAAGCCTTTTTCAGCACTTCCTAGCCCGAGAAGAGCATCTTCCCCAGAAAGCCCTTCAGATAGATTTCCGAAGAGTCGTCCGAGAACTGGCAGAGCCAGTCAACCAGGTTCATATCAGTGTTGAAGAACTCCGAATTATCCAGCGGCAGGTAGGCGGTGGTTATTGTCTGGCCCCATTCATACTGGCCTGCATCGGGCTTGCGGCGGCCGTTGATGATTTCAAACAGCGCGGTCATTGCGCGCGGATCGTGGGAAAGGAAGCATACCTTGTCGCCCTTTTCAATCTGGAAGTTAACGTCCTTGAAGAGCAAATCGCCGTCAACCGACGCTGTCAGGCCCTTGACTTCGAGAATCTTGTTGCCCGGCTCGCGCGAGGGGGTGAAAATGATGCCCGGATAGCGGCGCGACGAAGGCTGAATTTCCTCCACATTGAGCTTTTCGAGCATCTTTTTGCGCGAGGTCGTCTGCTTGGATTTGGCAACGTTGGCCGAGAAGCGCTGAATGAACTCCAGCAGCTCCTTGCGCTTTTCCTCGGCTTTTTTGTTCTGCTGCTGCTGTTGGCGCAGAGCCAGTTGCGAAGATTCATACCAGAACGAATAGTTGCCGGCAAAGAGCGTCATCTTGTTGTAGTCGATGTCGAGGGTGTGGGTACACACCGAGTCGAGGAAGTGGCGGTCGTGGCTGACCACCAGCACCGTGTTCTCGAACTTCGACAGGTAATCTTCCAGCCAGCTAACCGTTTCGAGGTCAAGGTCGTTGGTCGGTTCGTCGAGCAGCAGGTTGTCGGGGTTGCCGAACAGCGCCTTGGCCAGCAGTACGCGCACTTTTTCATTGCCGCTCAGGTCGCGCATCAGCATCTGGTGCTTGTCCTCTTTGATTCCGAGGCCCGAAAGCAGGGCGGCGGCGTCGCTTTCGGCGTTCCAGCCTTCCAGCTCTGCGAACTTTTCTTCGAGCTCGGCGGCGCGCACGCCGTCTTCATCGCTGAAATCAGGTTTGGCATAGAGGGCATCCTTTTCCTGCATGATGTCCCAAAGCACTGTGTGGCCGCGCATAACGGTTTCCAGCACCGTGCAGTCGTCGAACTTGAAGTGGTCCTGCTCCAGCACGCTCATGCGTTCGCCGGGGCCTTGGGTAACGTTGCCGTGGGTGGGCGAGAGCTGGTCCGACAAAATGCGCATCAGCGTGGATTTGCCGGCGCCGTTCGCGCCGATAATCCCGTAGCAGTTGCCCGGGGTAAACTTCATGTTCACATCTTGAAACAGCACGCGTTTGCCGAACTGCATGCCCAGATTATTAACAGAAATCATTCGCTATAAATCTTCGTTCGTTTAATCAGTTTTTACGCCGCAAAGTTACGCAAATAATCCATAACGGCCAAATCCGGCGCCCGTTGTCGAAAAAATTTGGGTAATTTCCTGAAAATTACTATCTTTGCGGTGCATAATCACCACGCATGCACCTATAAATGTAAATCAAATGGCTGAAAGTCAACAAATTACCCCCCCCACACACTGCGACCCTTCGCCTAAGTCTCTGACCGGCGAATCATTAGGCCGCACGCTCTTGCGGGCGTCGCTTATAACCGTTCTGGCCTATTTGCTGTCGCTGCTTTTCACTCAGCCTTTTTCTTTTTCGGCGGGCACAATGCTTTCGAGCGCCGAGAAAAATGATTTCAATCTTACGGATTTTTACCATATCGTTGCCGACGCGCGCCCTATGCGCACGCTCGACACCGACATCGTGCTGGTCGATATCGCCAACTCCGAGCGCGAGGAAATCACCGACCTGCTCAACATTCTCTCCGAAATGCGCCCGGCAGCCGTCGGGCTCGACGTTGTGTTCAATGAAGAGCGCGCCGACGATGAAGCGCTCCTTGAGGCCATGAGCCGTCTGCCGAATCTGGTCATGGCCGTCGGCGTCAGCGAAGCGCCCGGTGCGTCCGGCGCGTTCATGGTCGATGACTATTCCTATTTCTATCCCTCCTGCCGCGGCTCTCACATGCATGGCGTGGTGAACTTCCCCACCAAGTTCAGCGGCGCCACTATCCGCTCGTTCCGCCCGGAATTTATCGATGCCGCGGGCGACACTCTCCCCTCGCTCTCCGTTGCGCTGGCAAATCTGGTTGACCCCGAGGCCGTTCGGAAACTCAGGTCGCGCGGCAATGAAGTGGAGCTCATCGATTACCCCAGCCGCACATTCGCCTCCATGAGTCTTGACGAAGTCCCCGACAATGCCGATAAAATCGCCGGAAAGATTGTTTTAATCGGTTCGCTGGCCGAGAAGGAAGACGTTCATGCAACTCCCGTCAGCTCTGATATGCCCGGCGTCATGATTCATGCCTATGCCGCCAGCTCGATTCTGCGCGGGGCCACTTATACAGTCGCCGGTCGCGCAGTCAACATGGCCATAGCCTTTGTTCTTTGCTTTCTGCTCTGCTACACCAATATCACCTTCAAGAGCCCGGCGCGTGCGCTTTGGATGCGCATAGCGCAGCTGGCGGTTCTCTATCTGATTATCCGCGTGGGCTATTATCTGTTCATCGACAAGCAGGTGATTATCGACTTCTCCTACACGTTGCTGATGCTCACCTTCGGGTTCTTTGCGCTCGACCTCTGGACCGGCATGGCCCACTACGCCGGTCTGCTTTATAATAAACTGAAAAACCGCAACTAAACTACTTTTATCCGTTATGTCAAGAATCCTGTCGCTCATAGCAATTCTGCTCCTTGCAGTCGCCCCGGTCAGTGCCGAATATATAGTCCGCGATGTTACGGGGCAGGTCCATCTGTCGCGTGGCAACAAGAATATTGCCGTTGTCAAGAACATGAGCCTTGCGCCGGCCGATATGATTATGCTCGGCAACGGTGCGTCGCTCAGCATCCTCGACACCACCGACTCGAAAATCTACGTTGCCGAAACTCAGGGCCTTTACAGCGTTTCGCGCCTGATTTTCGACGCCCGCCGCAAAGCGCGCTCCAATGCCTCGTCGGTCCATGGCAAGCTGCGTCTCACCAAGGATAAAGCCCCCGAAGGCGTTGTCTACGTCGAGAAGGGAAAGGTTACGCGTGCGCTGACCGTTTACGACCCCGAAGCGCAGAATATTCAGATGGATATTGACAAGCTGGCCCGCCGGCTTTATCTTATCATGCGCGATTCGCTTGGCCAGACAACCTCGCAGCCCGACGCAACGGTGTTGAGCCAGCGTGTGGAGCCCGACGGCCTGAGCTTCATGGTAGAGAACACTTTATCTTACCCAATATATTTCAATGTTTTCAAAATCAACGGAGCCGACGGTTCGGTAACCATATCCGAACTCGGCCAGCCCGTTGGGTGCTACGCTATTCTGCCAACCCAGTTCCTGGCGCGCGAACAGCGCTCGGGGCTGGGGCAGAACGAGCTGCACATAATGATTATGTCTGACTTCTTTTTCGACATCGACGAGCTGCTGACGCGCCTTAACGCCCTGATCGACGGCGGCGCGCAGGTCGACGCTCCCGATAGCGTTCCCGTTTACCTGCTTCCGCTCTGAACCCACACACGCACACACGATAAATTCTTCACACATTCATACTTATCCCCCCTCTACTGACCAATGAAACTTACTAAATGCTTTGCGTTAGTCGCCTTGTTTCCGATACTGAGTGCTTCGGGCCTGTCGGCGCAGTCAGCCGACGCACCCGACTATCACTTCGAGGTGCCCGATAATCCCGTCGGCGCTACCCGTTTCGCCTATACGCTCTATTCGCATGCTCCCAAGCGTGTTTTCAATCTGATTGGCCGACCGGTAGCCAACCTCAGCGAAGAAATCGTCAACATGGCCATCAGCCCCATTGGCCGTAATTGCGCCGTGGTCACCACCGACACCAAAGGTCGCAACAGCCTGACGATTATCAACGTTACCAAGTTCAACGATATCGTTTATAAGTTCAAGCGCAAAAAACTCGGCAATCCGACTTCGGCGGTTTATACTCCCGACGGGCAGAGCCTGGTCGTGGCTACCGGCGACAGCATTGCCCACATCCTTGACGCCCGCAAGTATTTCGAGCAAGGCACCATAGCGCTCAAGCATCCCGCCGCCAATATGACGCTCAGCAAAAACGCCTACCACCTCGCCACCACCGACGGCCGGCGCGTAACCGTTTATAATTTCGAGGATAAGAACGTTCGCCACTCATGGGACTTTGAAACCGGAGTTACCGGCATGGTCTTTTCCGACGACGATACCGAGCTGGCCATAGCTACCGACGACGGCCAGGTGAGCATCTACGACACCCGCACCTTTATCATCAAGAACACCCTCGAGGATGTCGGCGATGCTTTGGCCGTCAGCTATAACTTCGACGGCAAGTATATGGCCGTTGCCCAGTCGCCCGAAAGCATTGTGGTAGTGAACCTGCTCGAGCCGGAAACCGACCGCATGGTGCTCCGCGTTCCGGCCGGCGACGTCAGGGACCTGGTGTTCATCCCCGATACCAAAAAGAACACACTGCTGGCCTACACAACCCGCAAGGCCGTGGACCTCAGGCGCATGGAGCATCTGCAGCCCTACTATAACAAACTCGTCAACGACGAAGTTTCCCGTTTGATGAACGAATGGTTGAAGCGTATGCCCGACGAATCACTCGAAGACTACCGCGCCCGTGTCAACGACGAAACCCGCGCCCGCCAGCGCCGCCTGTTTGAAGATGAAGTGGCCACCCGCATGGCCCCCGACATGCTCGCAATGGCCGAAGTGACCCTTGGCCAGTACGACAAGCGCCACGAGCTGCTCGAAGTGAACTTCAGCAACATGCCTTCGATTTACCTGCCGGTTAAAAACGATGATATCGAGTACTTTACCAGCGCCGGCGACCTGACCTTTACCAACGCCCGCTATTCGGTCGACAATAGCGACCGCTTTGAAATGATCTACGCCGAAGTCCTGAACTCGGCCGACGGCAAGACCTATATATATAACAACATCGAGCGCGCCGAACTGAGCTTCATGACCGACGACGATGACGAGGAAGAAGTTTCGCTGGCCCTGATTGAACAGCAGCAGATGGAAGAAATCCGCCTGCGTGAAATCCAGGAAGAGGTCGTTGCCGAGGCCAAGAGCCAGAACGTTATTTCCGACCACACGAACATCAACGTTTCCAGCGAGGTGGTGCCCGACTATGACGCCAACGGTAACCGCATACTCAACTACAAGGTCAGCTACACCTATGAAGTCGACCCCGGCTTCACCGCCAAGGAAGACTTCGGACCCGGCAAATATCATATCAATGAATCGGGTGCCGCATCGTCGATGCTCGAAATCGTGCGCAAGTCGCTCGAGGGCGAGCTGGCCCGCTATGTCAAGGAGGGCAAGAAGGTCAACGTGCGCATTTCCGGCACCGCCGATTCCAGCCCCATTGTCGGCAAGATTATCTACGACGGCGTTTATGGCGAGTTTGACGAAGAACCCATCTACAACAACGGCGAACTCACAACCGTTACCGTCACCCCCAAAGGCCGCATAACCGAAAACGAGCAGCTCGCTTTCCTCCGCGCCCAAGGTGTGAAGAAATATCTTGAGGATAACATCAAGGAACTGCACCAGATGAAGAGCAACTACCGCATCGACATCAACGTGACCGAGGGCAAGGGTAGCCAGTTCCGCCGCATCACCGCCGAAATCACTTTCGTTGACGCTTTCTAATAGATTCAATCTCAAAAATAATAATGACTTTCAAAAAATCGCTATTCTTTTTAACCATGACCTGCGTGGCCGCCGCTGCTGCGGTGGCCGCACCCGGTCGGCAGTCGGAAACGCCTGTCCGGCCGGAGGGCGACGAACTGACGGTTGACGATATTCTCCCGGAAGATTCCGTGGAGGCCGACACCGTTGTTATCATCACACCGGACTCGCTGGCTAAGCTCGCAACCGAGCAATACAGCGCTTTCCGGCTCCGCAAACTCAACGACGAGGATAAGGAAACCCTCTATCCGGCGGCTCTCGAGCTGAACCGGCAAACCATTGAGACCCTCCGGCTGCAAACGCCCGGAACGCTCGGCTACTTCCGCTGCAAGGATATTCTCAAGCAGCTCAATAGCGACCTTTTCCGCGGCGCGTTCTATTATTCAAACCGAAACCGGCAGGCCGAGCTCAAAACCTTTGCGCGCGAGTATCTCGACACCCAGATGCTCGACGAGATGGCCGACGTTCCCTGGAACCGCGATCCGGAAGTGTTCCCGACAATGTGCTTCATAGCCGTTTCCGACGCCAATAATACCCGTGATTTCGAGAAGGCCATAAACTATTCCAAGCTCTATCTTTCAACCGGCGAAACCGCCCGGCGCGAAAATGTTTACCGCTGCCTGGGCGCCGCCGCGCTGGAGTCTAAAAACTATCCGGTCGCTATTGCGTTCATGCAGGAAGCCATAAAGCAATATCCGGTAAACGAGGAGTTTGCCACAATCGGTATTCATGCCTGCATTGACGGCGGCCACGCTCAGTTCCTGCAAACATTTCTGACCCACGCGTTGGCTCTCCGGCCCAACGATATTCAGTTGCTGATTCTTCAGGCCAAGCTCTATGAGGACCATTTGAATTATCGCGGGGCCATCGATGTTTATAACACCATCGAGCAGATTTCACCCAACATGCTCAACATTGCCAAACATTCCGGCAAGTGTTACTACAACATGGGCGTTCTGGCGTTCAACCGCGCCAAAAACGAACAGAATGAAAAGGACGCGAAGCGCGAGCGCCGCCAGGCCCGCAACTATTTCGACGCTGCGGTGCAGAAGTTCCGCGCCGTACTCGAAACCGACCCGACTGCGGTTAAATATCTTCGCGGCATGGGAGTGTGCTTCCTCTGCCTTGAAGACAAATCTTCGTTCGCCGAGGTCAACACGCGCCTTTCGGCAATGGGTGAGGACCCGCTGGAAAATGTGTTTATGCCGGCAATGATGGCCACCGGCG
>CAMWSP010000002.1 GCA_947176935.1 uncultured Porphyromonadaceae bacterium
GGATATGATTGAGGAGCCGCCGTTGCGCAGGGTGGTGTCGAGCTCGTTGAAGTCGATGTTGATTTTGGTGTCTTTGATGGTTATGAGTTCGGAAATTGAGCGGGCGGCGGTTGCGAGGGTGTCGTCGGCTTTTGCGAAGGCTGAGTCGAAGTCGAGTTCGGGGAAGATTTCGATGAGGCGTTCGTTGTTGATGAGCAGGAGCGCGTCGACGTATTTTCGGATTTCTTCGGCACCACGGAGTGCTTTGGTGATTTTTTTGACGCCTTCGAAGAAGAAGGGTATGGTTACGATGCCCACGGTGAGGACGCCGTGTTCGCGCGCGGCGCGAGCCACGACGGGGGCAGCGCCGGTGCCGGTGCCGCCGCCCATGCCGGCGGTTATGAACACCATTTTGGTGTTTTCGTCGAAAATGGCGTTGATTGCGTCGATGCTTTCTTCGGCAGCGGCTTTGGCTACTTCGGGTTTGTCGCCGGCTCCGAGACCGGTGTGGCCGAGGAGCACATGGTCGGGCACGGGAGAGTTGTCGAGGGCCTGTTTGTCGGTGTTGCAAACGACGAATCGCACGTCTTTGACGCCGAGGTTATACATGTAGCCGACGGCGTTGCCACCGCCACCGCCAACGCCGATAACCTTTATGATGGATTCATTGTTGGGGTTGATAGGTTTGGGCGCCACGAAATCCATGTCGCGGCAGATATCTTCAATGGTCATAGCGGTTAGAGTTGTTGGAGTGGAGGGTTAGTCGGTGAAGTCGTCGTCGTCGAGCGATGCGGGAGAGGTTATGTTGCCGAATTTTTGTTTGATTCTGACCCAGATGGAGTCTTTGGGGAGTTCTTCGATGGGGTCGGAGTCCTGGTCGTCGTCATCGAAGTCGTCATAGAACTCGGAGTTATCGGAGTTATCGGAGTGGTCGGAGTTATCGGCGGGTTTGGGCGGTTCGGGTTTGACGGTGCAGGGGCTGACGTGGGGCTGGCGGCTGAGGTAGTAGAGCAGCGAAATAACGTCGAGGTCTTCGGAGGTGGAGATTTTGTTGCCGGCGAGGCGCACTGTTGCGGGCAGGGAGCCGCGGCGAACGTTCATGCCGGTTGACTGGGCCAGAGCTTCGGCGAAGCCCTTGAGCATTGCGCCGCCGCCAACGATTACGATGCCGCCGGGGAGGTCGGATGCCGACATTTTGGCGTATCCGATCTGGGCGGTTATGTTTGCAATGATTTCGCTTGCGCGGGCAATTACAATGTTGTTGATTTTGGAGTTGTCGATTTCTTCGGGCAGGGAGCTGCGGTGGGCTTCGTCGGGGTGAGCGTCGCCGATGGTGCGCTTGATTTCTTCGGCGCGTTCCTCGAGGGGGTTTATGCTCATGAGGTCGCGGGTTATGTGGCGCGAGCCCAGGGGAATGGTTGCCAGATAGTGCATGCGAGCGCCTTTGTAGATGGCAACTGTTGTTGTTTCGGCGCCGCAGTCGACCAGCATGGTTCCGCAGCGGCGTTCTTCGGAAATCAGCACCAGGTCGGCCAGCGCCATTGGTCGCACGATGTAGCCGTTGATGGGCAGGTTGAGTTTTTCGCTCACCGAGAGCTTGAGGTTGCGGAGCAGCTGGGTGCGGCAGCTGACAACGTTGACCGTAACGGCCAAATCATGGGCCAGCTCGCCGACGGGTTCGTCGCTTTTGCCTTTGCCGTTGATTCGGAATTCCACGGGTTCTACGGCCAGGCGTTCGGTGTTGGCCTCTATAACGGCGGCCCGGCTGAGGAGCGACTCAACCATTTCGTGGGTCACTTCGGTGTCGTCGGCCAGGGCCATCTGCAGGTTTGCGGGGGTGGACTTCATGGAGCGGCCGCCCACGCCGAGATAAACGGCCGAAATCTTGGCCGGCGATATGTAGTTGTTGAGTTTGGTGATTACGCGGTTGAGCTCGTTGGCCACTTCCTTGACGTTTTGCACGCAGCCGTGGCGAACATGGTTGGGATGCTGGTGTTCCTCCTCGATTCCTTTTACGGTGAGGATTCCCGACGGGTCAACTTTTCCGACGGCACCTTTGATTTTTGAGCTGCCGATTTCAACGGCAACGATGTAGTTACTGTTCTGATTCATATTGATTGTGATTTTTGTTCGGCTTCAGGGTCGGAGGCACCGGGCGCGGATATGGTTTCGAGGTCGGGACCTTCGTTTTCGAGTTCGGAAATAACCGGGACTGTGAGGTCGGGGAGTTTGCCGTGGCGGCGTGTAGCCACAATCTGGCGATTCCATTTAAGGGAAATGGTGTCGTAGTGTTCCCAACCCTTGGCGGGGAGCACTTCGGTATAGAATTTTTCGAGTCGGCTGAATTTGTCGGGGATGTTTGAAACGTTGCCCAGATTGATGACGTGGCCGCGTATGGCGGGGACGAGGAAAATGTTGGAGCTGTCGCGGGCGCAAATCATGGTTATCAGCTTCGACATGTCGGGGTTTTCGTTGAGATAGTCGAGCAGAGGCAGGAGCTTCACGGCCGGATAGTCGCCGTGCAGCTGCGGGACGTCGAGATGATAGCGGGCGCCGGCGCGGATGGTTTTGCCCTGCCGGTTGATGTAGTAGCTGGGGCCAGACGAGGGCCATACGCGCGCCACCGGCACCATGGGCACCACCGATATGCGCAGGCGGTTGTTGTTAAGGCGCATAACGCTGGCGGTTTCTATCTTGTCGAGGCTGCAGAGATAGGCTCGGATGGAGTCGAGCCCGATCTGGCCCAGCGGGCGCGAGGTCAGGTCGCCCAGGCGCGGCATGATGTCGGCCGTCAGTTCGGCGGAGGTGACGAATCCGGTGTTCAGTTCGTCGATAACCTCAACGCGGTCGTTTTCCAGGCCCGCACAGCGCTCGGAATCAGCCATGAAGTTACCCCATACGTAGATAACCAGCAGGAAGATTGCCAGCAGTATGCAGCCGAAAATGGTCAGCAGTTTGCGTGTCTGGTCGTTCAGTTGCATGCCTTTACGATGTCGGGGAGGAGGAGGTTAATATCGCCTGCGCCAACGGTGAGCAACACGTCGAAGCCGCCGGCGGTCACAGCGTCGACCAGCCGGTCTTTTTCAACGATTTGCTTTTCGGGGCAGGTTATGCGGTCGAGAATCAGCTGCGACGAAACGCCCTCGATGGGCAGTTCGCGCGCCGGATAAATGGGGAGCAGATAAACCGCGTCGGCCCCGCTGAGCGCCCGGGCGAACTCGGGGGCGAAATCGCGGGTGCGCGAGTAGAGGTGGGGCTGGAACGCCACTGCCAGGCGCTTGTCGGGGAAAAGGCGGCGCACCGAGCTCAGCGAAGCGCGCAGCTCGTCGGGGTGGTGGGCATAGTCGTCGATAACCACGCAGTCGGGGCGGCGCAGCCAGAATTCAAAGCGGCGTTTGGCGCCCAGGAAGGTTTTCATGGCCCGGCGGAACACTTCGGGAGTAACGGCGGGGTCGCCGGCGAGCCACACACCGCCGCATGCGGCAATGGCGTTGTCGACGTTGATTTCCAAAGGCACTCCGAGCTCAATGCCGGTAATGGTTCCGCCGGGAGTTACCAGGTCGAAGGTTATGGTTCCGTTGGCAATCAGCAGGTTCTCGGCGTGGAAGTCGCCGGAGTTGACTCCGTAGGTGTAGACGCGCACGTCGTTGCCGGGACGGGGCTTGAGCTTCAGGCCGGTGTGGAGCAGCAGGGCTCCTCCGGGCTGAATCAGTTCGGTGAAGTGAGCGAAACTCTCCAGATAGGCCTGCTCGTTGCCGTAGATGTCGAGGTGGTCGGGGTCGGTGGAGGTTATAACGGCAATCCAGGGCGAAAGCTGATGAAAGGAACGGTCGTATTCATCGGCCTCAATCACCGCGTAGGGGCTGGTTTTGGAGAGCAGGAAGTTGGTTCCGTAGTTGCGCAGAACCCCTCCGAGGAAGGCGTTGCTACCCACTCCGGCCACCTGCAGAATGTGGGCGGCCATTGACGAAGTGGTGGTCTTGCCATGGGTGCCGGCGAAGCACAGGGCCTTTTCCGAGCGGGTTACGCGTCCGAGCACCGCCGCGCGCTTAACCACCTCGAAGCCGTTTTGGCGGAACCATTGCAGGCCGCGGTGCGAGTCGGGCACAGCGGGAGTGTAGACCACCAGAGTGTGCTGCGGGTCGCGGAAATCGGCCGGAATCAGCTGCGGGTCGTCGGAAAAAGCAATGTCGACGCCTTCGGCCGCAAGGCTGTCGGTCAGTTCAGAGGGGGTGCGGTCATAGCCGGCCACTTTGCATCCGCGGCTCAGGAAATAGCGCTCCAGGGCGGCCATACCGATGCCGCCGGCGCCTACGAAGTATATATTGTTTTTGGTCATTTGCAGATTTCGAGAATTTTGTCAACAATTTTTTCGTCGGCATCGGTCAGCGCCATTTTCGCGGCGTTGGCGCCGAGAGTTGCGCGGGCGTCGGCATCGGCGAGCAGGTCGACCACAGCGGGGCCGAGCGCATGGCGGGCGTCGGCATCGAGAATCATGCGAGCGGCTCCTTCGCGCACCAGAGCCTCGGCGTTTTTGCGCTGATGATCCTCGGCCACATTGGGGCTGGGAACGAGCACCGCCGGTTTGCCGAGCAGCTGCAGCTCCGAAATGGTTCCGGCACCGGCGCGCGAAACCACCAGGTCGGCGGCGCGATAGGCCACCGCCATATCAGAGATGAAGGCCGAAGCCTTGACGGCCGGGAATTGGGCTGCTATCGGTGCGAATTCGTTGAGATAGAGCTTGCCGGTCTGCCACATGACCTGCGCGCCGGTTTCGGCTATGGCCGGCAGGGCGCGGGCCATTGCTTCATTGATTGTTCGGGCGCCCAGCGAGCCGCCAACCACTAAAACCAGCGGCTTTTCCGGGTCGAAGCCGAGCGCGGTTTTGGCCTCGGCCATTGACTTGGGGCAGCTGAGCAGGTCGGCGCGCACCGGGTTGCCGGTCATAACTATGGCATCGGCAGGGAAGAATCGCTCCATGCCCGAATAGGCGCAGCAAATGGCCTTTGCTTTGGCGGCCAGGAGCTTATTGGTTACACCGGCATAGGAATTCTGCTCCTGGAGCAGGGTTGGAACGCCGGCCTTCTGGGCGGCCTTGAGGGTCGGGCCGGAGGCGTAGCCGCCAACTCCGATGGCGCAGTCGGGCCGGAAATCCCTGACCGTTTTGCGGGCCAGACGCAGCGATTTCCAGAGCTTGAACAGCACCGGAATGTTACGCCACAGGCGCTTGCGGTCGAACCCGGCAACTGGCAGACCTATGATTTCATAGCCGGCGGCAGGCACGCGCTCCATTTCCATGCGCCCTTCGGCGCCGACATAGAGGATTTCGCAGTCGGGCATGCGCCGGCGCAGCGCGTTGGCTATGGAGAGGGCGGGGAAAATGTGGCCGCCGGTGCCACCGCCGCTTATCAGAAAACGTTTGCTCATTTTTCCTGAGTGGGGTTAACTGCCTGAAGAGCTTCGGGCAGGGTGTTCTTATCGGTTTCGCGCTCGGAGGTCGAGACTTGTCCGCGGGCGGCGAATTTGCTGACCGAGAGCATGATTCCGAGAGCTATGGAGGTTACGAGAATCGAGGTGCCGCCTTTGGAGAAGAAGGGCAAAGGCTGGCCCGACACCGGTCCGGCGCCGGAAACGATTGCCATGTGGCAGAGGGCCTGCAGCGCAATGAGCAGCGCGCAACCGGTTACAAGGAAGGCCGGATACATCTGATAGCACTTATAGGCTATGAAGTAGGCGCGCGCCAGCAGGCAGAGGTAGAGCGCCATAATGAACATGGCGCCGATGAAGCCGAGGTCTTCGACTATGATTGCGAAAATGAAGTCGCTGAACGCCAGGGGCAGGCGCGAGGTTTCGCGCGAGTTGCCGGGGAAGACTCCCAGCCACCCGCCGGTGGCCTGGGCCATGTAGGACCGCATTTCCTGAAGGTTCTTAGCATTCAGCTCCTGCTCATAGCGGGGAGTGGGGTCGGTGAAGGCCTTGATTCGGTTGCGCCAGGTATTGTCGGTTATGCGGCTGCCGGCATTGCTGCCGCCTGATGCCTCGGGCACCGAGAAGGTACGGCCGCGGGAATCGACCAGCAACGGAACTTCCTTGACTTCCGGTTCGCCTTTCGACATCATCATTTTTACGCCGAAAGCCATGGCGGCAAAAAATGCAAACACCGCGAAGATATAGAGCAGCTTTCTGAATTCCAGCGAGCCGACGATGAGCATGGATATGCAGAGAACCATGAGAATCAGCGTGTTGGTAAGACCCTGGGTGAAGAGCAATCCGGAAAAGAGCAGCACTGCGATGGTTGCCCAGATAAGGCCTTTGTTGCGCACCGATTCATCTTTTTTGAGCTGGGTGGTTCCGAGGATGAACGACAGGGTCATAACGGCCGAAATCTTTATCAGCTCGGCCGGCTGCAGGGTCATGAACGGCAGCGAAATGGCGCGTTTGGCGCCGTTGATAACCTCGCCGAAGGCCATAACGTAGAGCATGGCCAGCACCGAGCAGACCGTAAGGATTATGCCGGGCCAGATGAAGCGCGAGTAGTGGACTTTTTGCAGGCCCAGAATGATGAGGAAGCCGGCAAAGAGCATGCCGACATGGCGCATCAGCGGGCTGTAGAGTCCCTGTTTGGAAATCTCGAACGACGATGCCGAGTAGAGCTCGATAATGGAGAGCACAACCAGCACGCCGTAGATTCCCCAGATGTAGAGGTCGGGTTTATTGATTGCCGACGCTTCGGGCAGGGCAACGGTGGGGCCGCCGCCACGCGGTTCGCCGGGATTTGAGGAGCGAAATGCCATAGGTCAGGAAAGAGATTTAACGGCTTCCTTGAACAGGTTGCCGCGGTTAACGTAGGATGTGAACAGGTCGAATGAAGCGCAGCAGGGGCTGAGCAGAACGGTGTCGCCCTCGGCGGCCAGGCGTTCGCATTGAGCAATGGCGTCGGCCAGCGATGCGGTCGACACCAGCTCGGGCACCTCTCCCTTGAAGAACTCCATGATTTTTTCGTTATGGAGCCCCATGGCAACGATGGCCTTGACTTTGCGGCGCACCAGAGGGAGGATTTCGGAATAGTCGTTGCCTTTGTCCTTGCCGCCGAGAATGAGCACCGTGGTGCGCGATTCGGGCATGCTTTCCAGGGCATACCAGGTAGAGTTGACGTTGGTTGCCTTGGAGTCGTTGATCCAGCGCACGCCGCGGATAGTGGCAATGTATTCCAGACGGTGCTCGACGCCCTGGAAGTCGCTCAGGGCGCGGCGGATATCGTTGTTCTTAACGTTGAGCAGCTGGGCCGATATGCCGGCGGCCATGGAGTTATAGAGATTGTGGAGGCCGTTGAGCGCCAGGTCGGCGCGCGGCATGGTCAGCGGGGCGTTGGCGGCGGAGATTACCAGCTCATTTTCCGCATCGATGAATGCGCGGGTGTTTTCGCGCTGCTCCTCGCCGAATGGCATCAGGGTAGCCTCGGTTGAGAGCTGCTGCAGCTGGGCGTTGATAATGGGGTCGTCCTGCCAGTAGATGAACACGTCTTCCGGGGTCATGTTGCGTATGATGCGGAACTTGGCCCGAGTGTAGTTCTCCATTTTATAGTCGTAGCGGTCGAGATGGTCGGGGGTTATGTTGAGTATAACGGCGATGTTGGCCTTGAAGTCAAACATGTTTTCGAGCTGGAACGACGAAAGCTCCACAACGTAGACCGCGTGGGGCTCGCGAGCCACCTGCCAGGCCAGCGAGCGGCCTATGTTGCCGGCCGGCGAGGCATCGACTCCACCGGTGCGCAGAATGTGGGTTATGAGCGTGGTGGTTGTGGTTTTGCCGTTGGAGCCGGTGATGCACACCATTTTTGCGTCGGTGTAGCGGCCGGCGAATTCTATTTCGGAGATTATGGGCGTTCCTTTTGCCGTGAGTTCCACAATGAGGGGCGCCGTCGGGGGGATGCCGGGGCTTTTGATAACCTCGTCGGCGTTGAGAATGAGCCCGGGGGTGTGGCCTCCCTGTTCGTAGGGGATGCCTTCGTTTTCGAGCACTTTAATATAGTCGGGCGCCAGCGAGCCCGAATCGCTGAGAAAAACGTCGAAACCTTTGTCTTTGGCCAGGATTGCGGCTCCGGTGCCGCTCTCGCCGCCTCCGAGAATGACTATTCTTTTCTGCTGCATTTTGATTTAGCGGATTTTGAGGGTTACGAAAGTCAGGGCCGCCAGCAAGATGCTGACAATCCAGAAACGAATGGTGATTTTAGCTTCGTGGATGCCGTTGGATGGGCGGTTCCACAAAACGTTGGCGCCCGGGGTGGCGTCCTTTTGGAAATGATGATGGAGCGGGGCCATTTTGAAGATTCGCTGGCCGTTGCCACCGTTTTTTTTCTTGGTGTATTTAAACCAGCCGGTCTGGAGCATCACCGACACGTCTTCGATGAAGAACACCGCGCAGAGCAGCGGAATCAGCAGCTCTTTACGAATGAGAATTGCAAACACGGCGATTATGCCGCCGAGCATCAGCGAGCCGGTGTCGCCCATGAAAACCTGCGCCGGATAGGCATTATACCACAGGAACCCAATCAGCGCGCCGATGAATGCCGCCATATACACCACCAGCTCCTCCGACCCGGGAATATACATGATGTTCAGGTAGGTGGAGTAAACGAGGTTGCTGCCCAGATAGGCCATGATTATCAGGGCCACGCCGATGATGGCGCTGATGCCGGTTGCCAGGCCGTCGATGCCGTCGGTGAGGTTGGCGCCATTGCTCGTGGCGGTAACGGCCACTATCACCACGGCGATAAACAGCACCCAGCCGAGGGTTTTGCCCCAGTCGCCGGCCCAGGAGGTGAGCCAGGAGTAGTCGAGGTTGTTGTTCTTGAAGAACGGAATGGTTGTTTGCGGGGCTTTTATGTCGCGCTGGGCGGTCACTACTTCTTCAATCTGCTCGGGCTCAGTCTGCGAGGTGATTACCGAAGTGTCGCGCATGGTTATGGCGGGGCTGAAGGTCATCATCAGGCCAACGAACAGGCCGATGCCGATCTGGCCTACGATTTTATATTTGCCCGACATGCCGTCTTTGTTGTGGCGTTTGAATTTCAGGTAGTCGTCGGCAAAGCCGAGAGCTCCGAGAAAGAGAGTGGCCACACACATGATAAACATGTAAACGTTGCCGAGGTTGGCGGTGAGCAGCAGCGGCACCAGAATGGCAATGATAATGATTATGCCGCCCATTGTGGGGGTTCCCTGTTTGGCGGTCTGGCCCTGCAGGCCGAGGTTGCGCACTATCTCGCCCATCTGCATCAGCTGCAGGCGGTTGATGATTCGGCGGCCAATGACGGTTGCGCATAGCAGGGATAGCACGAAGGCCACGGAGCTGCGCACGGTAACGTAGCTGCTGAGGCGGGCCAGCGATTCGCCGCCCAGGTTCAGGTCGTGGAAAAGATAGTAGAACATCGGTTATTCGGCAAATGCGGCGGCCACTTCCTCGCGGTCGTCGAAATGGTGTTTGATTCCTTTGATTTCCTGATAGTCCTCGTGGCCCTTGCCGGCAATGAGGATAACGTCGCCCGGTTCGGCCAGGGCGGCAGCTGCGCGGATTGCCTCGCGGCGGTCAACTATGACGAGGGCCGATTTGCGCATGTCGTCGTCGAGTCCGGCTTCCATTTCGGCCAGAATGGCTTCCGGCTCTTCGAAGCGGGGATTATCGGAGGTGAGGATGAGGCGGTCGGAGCGCTTGGCGGCTTCGGCGGCCATGATGGGGCGCTTGCCGGCGTCGCGGTTGCCGCCGCAGCCAACAACGGTGATTATCCGCTTGGGGCCTACTTCCTTAATGGCTTCCAGAACGTTGATAACGGCATCGGGCGTGTGGGCATAGTCGACAATGGCAATCACTCCGCGCGGCGAGCGCACGGCCTGGAAGCGGCCGGCAACGGGCACCAGGCTGCTGATGTGGCGGAGCACTTCGCTTTCCGGCCAGCCCAGCAGGCAGCATGCGCCGAAAACCGCGGTGAGGTTATAGGCGTTGAAGCGGCCGGTGAAAAGGGTTTCCACTTCGTGGCCGTTGAGGCTCAGAAGGGTCCCGTCGAGGCGGCTTTCAATGATGCGGCCTGTGAAGTCGGCCATTGAGCGCAGCGAGTAGGTGAAGTGGCGCGCGGCGCAGTTCTGGAGCATGACGCGGCCCACTTTATCGTCGATGTTTACCAGCGCGAAGGCATCGGCGGGGAGCCCGTCGAAGAAAGACTTCTTGGCTTCGAGATAGGCCTGGACTGTTTTGTGGTAGTCGAGGTGGTCGCGGGTGAGGTTGCTGAACACACCGCCGGCAAACTTCAGCCCGGCAATGCGATGCTGATGGGCGGCGTGGGAGCTGACCTCCATGGCGGCCACCGAGCAGCCGGCCTCGACCATGCGCGCCAGCAACTCGTTGATGCTGTAGGCGTCGGGGGTAGTTTGCGTGGCGTGGATGGCTTCGGTTTCAATGTAGTTGCAAACCGTTGAGAGCAGACCGGCCTTGAGGCCCATGAGGCGCGCCATTTCGTAGATGAGGGTGGCAGTGGTGGTTTTGCCGTTGGTGCCGGTAACGCCCACCAGCTTGAGCTTGCGCGAGGGGTGGCCGAACCATTCCGACGAAAGCAGGCCCAGGGCCACGGCGCTGTTTTCTACAACAACATAGCTGATTCCGGGGAGCACCTTTTCGGGGAGCTGCTCGCAGACTATGGCCGCCACTCCGGAGTGTTCGAGCAGGGGAATGAACGAATGGCCGTTGACCGCAGTGCCGCGAACGGCAACGAACATCGAGCCGGGAGTTACCTTGCGGGAGTCGAAGGTCAGGGCCGAGATTTCCGGATTTTTGGGACCCACGAGCTGCTTGGGCTTGAGGGTTGAAATGAGCTGAAGGAGTTGCATAGCCGGTTGTTTATGTTGTTGGTTATTATGGTTTCAGTGTGAGGGTTACTTTTCCGTTGGAGAGAGGGGCGCCCGCGGCGGGGGTCTGGTGGGCAACGTGGCCAACGCCGTTGAAGGCCACTTCCAGTCCGCTGCGTTCAAGGGTTGCCACCGCTTCGCGCAGCCCCATGCCGCAAACGTTGGGTATGCCGTTTTCAACCTTGGCGCCGCTGCTTAGGCGCTTGGGCTGAACGCCGGTTTTCTGCTTCACGATGCGGGTCAGGTCGTCGGCGGCGGAGGCGAACACCGTGGGCTTCGTTTCCTTATATGATTCGTCGGCTTGGGCGTCTTTGACGTAGTCCGACTCGTTGCCGAGCATTCCGCGCGCATACATGGCTATGGCCACGTCGCGCAAAACGGTACCCGAGGTGGTTGCGGCGCCGAAAACATTTTCGCGCGGGTGATACATCAGCACCACGCAGCTGTATTTGGGCTCCTCGGCGGGGAAATAGCCGCAGAAAGCCAGGCGCTTGCGCGCGGTGTCGTATTGGCGCGTTTCGGGGTTGACCGAGTAGCAGGTGCCGGTTTTGCCGGCCAGGGTAACGTAGGGGTTTCGCAGCGAGCGGGCAGTGCCGTGGTCGCCGTTGACCACCAGCGACAGACACTGCTGCATCATTTTTGCCGTACGCTCGGAGCAAGCGCGTTCGCGCACATAGCTTATCGGAATTATAGAGTCGACGCCCTCGCGGTGGAGCGCCTTGACCAGGTGGGGGCGCACATAGCGGCCGCCGTTGGCAATGGCGTTGTAGATGCTCAGGGTGTGGAGCGGCGGAATTTCAGCGCCGTAGCCGTAGAACTGACGCGAAAGCGTTACCAATCCGCCCGAACCGAGCGGAACCACCGGGAACCAGGGCGCCATTTCTTCGCCTATGCCTGATTTGAGCTTTTCGAGGAAGCCGGTCTGGGCAACGCGGTCGTGCCAGCCCTGGGGCGACTTGTAGTAGCGCGACAGCAGGCGCGCCATGCCTATGTTGCTCGACTGCTCGATGCAGCCGGCCACGGTCAGCTGCGCGTTATAGTGCGAGTCGGTTATGGCGCGGCCCTGGCCGAAGGCCTGGAAGGAGTTGCCGATGGTGATAACCGAGTCGAGGTCGTTGATATAGCCGTCTTCAATGGCAATCATCATGCTCAGCGGCTTCACCACCGAGCCGGGCTCGAAGCGGCGCACGGCGCGGTTCATGGCTTCGATGTAGATGCCTTCGCCTTTGTGTTGGGGGTCTTCCTCGAGGTTGCAGATTCCTTTGATTTCGCCCGTGGCCACCTCCATGAGCACCGCCGTGCCCCATTCGGCGCGGCAGAACTTCAGGCGGTCGAGCAGGGCATTTTCCAGCAGGTCCTGCATTTGCACGTCGATGGTGCTCTCAACGTTCCAGCCTCGGATTGCGGGCGTTTCGACCCAGTCGCCGATGCCTCGGGTAAAGTTTACTTTCTTGCTGGTGCCAGCGCGGCCGAACAGCAGCGAGTCGAGGGCGTATTCGAGCCCCGACATGCCGTGGATTTCGCCGTTTCTATGCTCGCTGACAACCCCGATTGAGAGTTTGGCCATAGGCCCGTAGGGATTGCGGCGGCGGAGCATCGGTTCGGCCAGCAGGCCGTGGTTGCCCAGACGGCGACCCTTGAAGAACGGGAAGTTCTTGATTTGCTGATAGTCGGCGTAGCTAACGTTGGAAATCAGGCGCCAGCCGCGCGGGCGGCGTTTGCGTTTGAGCGGGGCCTCGAGCGAGTCGCGCCAGGCGGTGGCACCGCCCGGAATCGGGAAGTAGCGCGCCAGCGAATCGGCCAGCGAGTCTTTCTTCTCAACGAAGGCCTTCCAGTGGAAACCTTCGGAGCCGAAGTCCATGCGCAGGGTGTAGTATTGCAGAGTCGTGGCCAGCACGGAGCCGTCGGCCGCGAGAATGTCGCCGCGGGCCGGCTGGATGGTAGTCGAGGTGCTGTTGAGTTCCTGTTTTGCGCGTTCGTTCCAGTGGGGGGCGTCGATGACCGAGTTCTTGAACGTGTTGTAGGCAATCCAGAGGGCTGCCAGCAGGAAGAAAACGGAAACGATCAGGTAGCGCGACATCATTGATGCGCGTTTGCCTTTCTTGTTGGATTTTGCGGGTTTGCGGGGTGCCATGGTTGTTTCCGTCAGTGGGGTTATTTCTCAATGTGATAGGGCGGGCGCGACTGAACCGCAAGGTCCAGGCCGAGCGAGTCGAGGGTTTGGCGCATCTGGCTTTCGCGGATGCGGCCCATGTATTCTCCGCGAATGCGGTAGCTTTCGGTCTGCACTATGTCCAGGCGGTTGTGGAGCCGGCGAATCTGCTCCATTGAGCGCTGGCAGGAGTAGCGGTTGGTGATGTAGACCAGCACCATGGCCAGGATAACGAACACCTGGAGCCAATGGCGCGCAAAGAATGTGCCGGAAATCAGTCGCCCTTCAATCAGGCGGCTGATGAGCGAGTCTTGTTTGTTTTCTTCGTTGCTCATTGCGGAGAGATGATTTTTTCAGCCACACGGAGTTTTGCGCTGCGGCTGCGGGGGTTGTTTTCTATTTCGGCGGCATCGGCCACTATGGGCTTCGATGTCAGCAGTTTCAGGGGCGACAGGTTGCGACCGAAAAAGTCTTTCTGCTCCTTGCCGTCGATGCGGCCGGTGCGCATGAAGTTCTTGACCAGACGGTCTTCCAGCGAGTGGTAGGTGATGATAGCCAGGCGTCCGCCGGGAGCCAGCGAGTCGAGCGAGCGTTCAAGCAGCTGCTCCAGCGCGCGGATTTCGTCGTTGACAACTATTCGCAGCGCCTGAAACACCTGGGCCAGCTCTTTTTTCTCGGCCTTGGGCGATATGTGGGGGCGCACCGTTGCCAGCAGCTGCTCAATGGTTTGAATCGGCGCGGCGGAGCGGGCGCTGACTATTGCGCGGGCCAGCTTGCGCGCCTGCTTCAGCTCGCCGTAGAGGTGGAAAATCGAGGCGAGTTCTTCCTCGCTTTCGTTGGCCAGCAGGTCGGCGGCGGTGCGGCGTGAGCGGCGGTTCATGCGCATGTCCAGCGGGCCGTCGAAGCGGAAGCTGAAGCCGCGTTCGGCCGAGTCGAAGTGGTGGAACGAAACGCCCAGGTCGGCCAGAATTCCGTCTACCCGGCCCTTTACTCCGTAGTAGCGCAGATATTGGCTGATGTAGCGGAAATTGCCGTGGATGGGCGTTAGCCGCGGGTCGGCCGGAGCGTTCTCGAGGGCCTCCTCGTCCTGGTCGAATACATAGAGCGCTCCGTCGGGTCCGAGATTGCTTAAAATCGCGCGCGAGTGGCCGCCGCCGCCAAAAGTGGCGTCGGCATAAATTCCTGTCGGCGTGATGTTTAGCGACTCAATGACCTGAGGAAGAAGTGCTGGAATGTGATAAACCGGTTGCTCGTTCATGACCCCAAATTTACAACATTTTCGGGAATAATTTACAATTCCAAACAAAAAAAGTTATCAACAACCGATATTTTGCTCATTCTCAGAATTATAAAAATTTACATTCGCAAAATTTTGCCATTCATCAGGGGGCGCCGACTCGTGCGTGCGCGTGGGCGATTTGTTCGTTTCGGATTTTTTTTCTATCTTTGCGTGAATATTATCCGATACTCACAGTTATGAAAGCTATCAAATCACTCATTATCATGCTCGCGGTGGCGCTGGCAGTGCCCGCAGCTCAGGCAGCTTTGCCCTCAACCCAGCTCAAGACCCTCAAAGGCAAGGTGGTTGACACCGCTACCCTTAACAACAACGGCAAGCCGATGATTATCACCTTCTTTGCCGGCTGGTGCAAACCGTGTCTGCGCGAGCTCAACGCCATCAATGAATACTACGACGACTGGCGCGAGGAAACCGGCGTGAAGCTCATTGCCATTTCAATCGATGAGGCCGACAAGATTACCAACGTGCGCAAAACGGTGAACAGCAACAACTGGGATTACGAAATTCTGCTTGATCCCAACAGCGACTTCAAGCGCGCTCTCGGTATTCAGAATATCCCCCACATGCTCATCATTGACGGTCAGGGCAAAATCGTTGAAAACCGCAGCGGCTACACCGACGGTTCCGAAAACCACATAATCAAGAAACTCCGCGAAATTACCGCAACCAAAAAGGTCACCAAGAAAAAGTGATGCGCAAGAATTCAGTTGCACTGCTGGCAGCGCTGCTTCCGCTGGCCGCTTCAGCCATCGACTTCGGCTCGCCCAAGAATCCGGACCGTCAGGTGACGGCCCACGGCTCCATTCAGGTCGACGGCCTCGTTCCCGAGAAGGAGGGCTCCACGACCTACAAGGAAAAACTCCTCGGCGACGCTTATGCCAACGTAGGGTTGTTCAGCAAATATGTCGACGCGGGTTTGCGCGTTGAGTATCTCGAACACCCGCTGCCTGCGTTCTATTCCTCGCCCGGATTCAAGGGGTGGGGCATAGGCAACTTCTATGCCACCGGCAAGTATAAGGGTTTCCAGCTCACCGCCGGCGACATCTACGAGCAGTTCGGCACCGGCATGATTCTGCGCACCTATGAGGACCGCGCTCTCGGCATCGACAACGCCATTCGCGGCGGTCGCCTGAAAATCGACGCCCTGAGAGGTTTCCACTTCACGGCCCTCGGCGGCGTTCAGCGCCGCTATTGGGACTGGACCACCAATTCGCGCGTTTATGCCGCCGACCTGGAATGGGAAATGCAGGAATACATCAAGCCGCTGCAGGCCCACGACATAACCTGGACCCTGGGCGCCGCATGGGTTTGCAAATATGAACGCTACAAGGAGCATGCCGACAGCATTCAGACTCCGCTGCCCATTGACGGCCACTATCAGTTCCTCAACCTGCCGCAGCGCGTCAATGCTTTCGACGTCAGGACCCACTTCTATAAAGGCAATGTTGACGTTCTGGCCGAATTCGCCCTGAAGCACCCCGATCCTTCGGCCGACAATAACTACACCTTCAGCCGCGGAACCGCCCTGCTGCTTTCGGCAACCTACTCCAAACGCGGCCTGTCGGCCCAGCTGCAGGCCAAACGCTCGGAGGATATGAGCTACCGCACGCGCCGCACAATGACCGACATCACCTCGTTTATCAACTATCTGCCCCCGTTTGCGTATCAGCACACCTATGCGCTGGCGGCAATGTATCCCTACGCCACGCAATACGCTCCCGGCGAATGGGCCTTCCAGGGCAACTTCGCCTACTCGCTCAAACGCCGCACCAAACTGCGCCTGAACCTGAGCTATATCCGCGGAATCAAGCGCGAGGGCGACTGGCAGAAAACCGACGACTCGATGTATGGCAAGGACGCTGTGAAAACCTCCTTCTTCGGAACCGGCCCGCTCTACTATCAGGATTTCAACCTGCAGGCCGACCATAAGTTCAATCGCGCCTTCTCGATGAACGCCATGTATATGTTCCAGCGCTATAACAAAACCGCCATTGAAGGCGAGGGCGGCACCATCAATGCCCACATAGCCGTTCTGGAAGCCAAGGGCAAATGTTCCGACGTCGTTACCCTGCGCGGCGAGCTGCAATATCTGGCTACCAAACAGGATAAGGGCGACTGGCTCTACGGCATGATCGAGGTGTCGATTCTGCCTTATCTGATGGTTTCCGCGTCTGACCAGTGGAACTTCGGTAACCCCAATGGCGAAAAGGACCATTACTATATGTTTACCGTTACCGGCAACTACCGCAACAACCGCCTGATGCTCGGCTACGGCCGCACCCGCGAAGGCTTCAACTGCTCGGGCGGCGTTTGCCGCTTCATGCCGGCCACCCGCGGTTTCCAACTCGCTTATAACTTTAACTTCTAAATCTCTCTCCAAACAATGAATAAGACATTTCCTAAACTCTTTGCCCTGCTGGCCGGAACGCTGATGCTTGCCGGCTGCGAGGAAAGCATTCCCGCCGACAAGCGCTACACTCCGATTTCCAACAGCAAACCCGTGCGCTCGGTGCTGGTCGAGGAATATACCGGCGAAAACTGCATTAACTGCCCCAACGGCCACGTTGCCCTCGAAGCCATCGAGGAACTCTACAACACTCCGGAGAATCTGGAGCAGGGCGTGGGCGTGGTTGCGGTAGGCATCCACATTCCCAACTGGGGCCGTCCGGTCGACAAAGGCGGCTTCATAGCTCCCGAGGCCGAATCGCTCACTCCCGATGAAGTGAACCCGCCGCAGGCGCAGGTGAACCGCAGGTCGGGACTGCTTGACCGCAATGATTGGGCCAAGTTTATCAAGGAGGCTATTGCAACTCCCACGCGCGTTACGTTTGTAAACAGCGTGCTGGCCGAACAGCGGGGCGACCAAATGGTTATTTCCGGCGCCGTTCACTCAGTCGAGAATTTCAACGACACCCGCCTGCACGTCTGGGTGGTGGAGGATAATATAGTGAGCCGCCAGCGTCAGCCCGACGGTTCAATGGTTGCCGACTATGTTCACATGAACGTTTTCCGCGGTTGCGTCAATGGCGTCAAAGGCTCCGAGTTCACCCTTAGCCGCAACGACGACCGCCGGTTCAGCTTCACCTATCCGATTGCCGCCGAGTGGAAGCCGGAAAATCTGCGCGTGGTGGTGTTCGTTGAATCTCAGAGCTTCGGAGTTATGAACGTGACTCAAAACAATCTGCAAATAAATCAATAATCAAACATATAAGCGCTTATGAACAAAATCTTTACATCACTTCTGATGCTCGGAGCGGCTTTTGCGGCTTCGGCTCAGAACTTCACGGTCAGCAGCGTTGACGGCCCGGTTGCAAACGGCGCGACGCTGTCGGTCGGCTATGATTACAATTCCGAATGGGATATGTATGACTGGGACCCCGAACTGACCATCCATGCCAACAAGGCCGGCACCTACACCATTTCGGCCACCGCTTCGGAATCGGGCGTTGTGCAGTTCTGCGGTTTCACCGGCCAGTGCACCATTCTCAAACCCTCGGCTTCGCGTTCCGCCTCCATTAGCGCGGGTCAGGAAGTTCCGATGCAGCTCGACATCAAAGGCGCGTTCGAATTGCTGTCGAAGCCCGTTTCGCTGGAAGTTACCGTTACCGACGGCAGCGAAACCGTTAAGTTCACCGTGAACTTCGTGAACGAAGACCGCTCCGCCGGCATCACTGCCCCCGCCAAGGCCGCCGGCACTCTGCGCTTCGCAGGCCGCACGCTGAACTTCTCGCTCGAGAATGCCGCAACTTTCACCTTATATAATATAAGCGGACGCCAGGTTATGAGCCGCGCCCTGAACGGCACCGGTTCCGTTAACCTTTCGGCGATTCCCGCGGGTGTCTACGTTTATCGTTGCGGCACCGCCACCGGCAAGGTTATCATTAAGTAAATTGAACAGTAGGGACGTGCCTTTGGCACGTTTCAACAGCGACTGAGCATCAACTGAAACGTGCCAGAGGCACGTCCCTACAGGTTTTGGTGTTTTAATTGAAACGTGCCAAAGGCACGTCCCTACAAGTATTGGTGTTTTGCAACACCACGAATTTTTTTAACCAATCAATATCATGAAAATTAAATTTTTGGCCGCACTGCTGTCGCTGACGGCATTGTGTGCACCCGCGGCTCATTCGGCTGACTTTGTCAACCTCACGCCGCAACCCAAGGAAATGACTGTTGGCTCCGGTCAACTCGTTTTGCCTCAGGAGTTTAAAATCAATGGCTATAATCTCACCGAAGATATGGCCAATGAAATCACTAAGTTCGGCAATACTTTCTGCGCCGCCACCGGAAGCAAAATCTCGGTTGTTCTGCTCACTTCGGGCAACGGCGGCGGCAGCCGCGCCGACGAAGCGCTCTTTGCCGTAACCCTCAATTCCGCCCTCCACGAAGAAGGCTATAAGCTCAATGTAACCGCCGACGGCGTAAACATTGAAGCCGCCACACCGGCCGGTCTGTTCTATGCGTTCCAGACCGTTATGAAGATTCTGCCTCCCAACGTTATTCTCGGCAAGTATGCCGAAGGCCCCTACGCTCTGCCGGTGGTTGACATCAACGACGAACCCCGCTATCCCTGGCGCGGTCTGGAAATCGACGTTGCCCGCCATTTCTTCGACGTTGACGAAATCAAAAAGATGATTGACATCATGGCGGTTTACAAGATGAACCGCCTGCACTGGCACCTGACCGACGACCAGGGCTGGCGCATGGAAATGCCGCAGTATCCGAAGCTCACAACCGAAGTGGCCGCTGCCAAAAACGCCTACTGGTGGGACTTCGACAACCACGCAAAGTATCTGACCAACGAAATGTATGGCCCTCACTTCTATACCGTTGACCAGATGCGCGAGGTTGTGGCCTACGCCAAGGAACGCCATATTGAAGTGTGCCCCGAAGTTGATATGCCCGGCCACATGCAGTGCGCAATCGCCGCATATCCCGAATTTTCAACCACTCCAGAGGGCGAACACCCCGTGCGCTACTGGCCCGGCGTGTCGACCGATATTCTCGACATTTCCAATCCGGCGGTAATGAAGTTCCTCAAGGACGTTATTGACTATCTGGTCGATATCTTCCCCTACGAATATATCCACATCGGCGGCGACGAATGCCCCACAACCGCATGGGCTAACTCGGCAAACTGCCAGGCTTTTAAGCAGGAATATGGCCTCAGCTCCGACCGCGCAATCCAGAACTGGATGGTCAAGCAGCTGGCCGACTATGCCAAGAAAGACGGCAAGCGCCTGATTTGCTGGAACGAAATCATAACCACCAGCGGCGCCGACAAGCAGCTGGCCAAGGATGCCGACATTCTGATTTACGCCTGGCTCTCGGCCGGCGCGGCAAACAACCCCTCCAAGCAGGCTGCCGAACTCGGCCTGCGCTCCGTTTGGTGCTCCACCAGCCACTACTATCTCGACTATCCGCAGTGGTCGGGCTCAGACGAACCCGTTTCAATGGGCTCGACAATAACCCTCGAAACCGTGTATAACGCCCAACCTGACTACGAAGAAGCCCACAAAGACCTCTATTATGGCGTTAACTGCAATCTCTGGACAGAATATATTGCCGAGCCTAAACACTTGGAATACAACGCACTGCCCCGAATGATAGCTGTGGCTGAAACCGGTTGGACTCCCGCTGCAAAAAAGAGCTTCGCCGACTTTAAGACGCGCTTTAATGCTGATACTGAGATGCTTGACCTGGGCAACTACACCTACGGCAAGCACTACGTCGACAACGCCGCCGGCAAGTTCATGCCCGAACCCGGCAAGTACTATCGCCTTATCACTCAGGCTGCTCACGATGCGAACCGCAAGGACCGCTGCATCGAGCTGGTTCACGACGGCTGCTCGCTCATCAGCGAAAAGCAGGCTACCGTAGGCCGCCTCTGGACTAACATTCAGGCTCCTGCAGGTGCTGATCACTACGATTATCAATACTGGACCTTCGAGGCCGACCCCGCAGGCAGCGGCAAGTATGCCATGGTGAACCGCGCAGTTCCCGCCGGCTCCGTGAACCCCAACATGCAGGGCTCGAGCGTTAGCGCCAGCTGGAACTACGACAATTCTACCAAGAACTACAATTTTATTCTCGGCGACCACTATGGCTCCGTTGAGCTGGGCGGCGTTCTGACCATCCGTTCCGAAAAGGGTGCCGACTGGTATCTCAACTGCGCCCAGATCGGCCAGAAGCAGACCGTGAATAACTGGAGCAATCCGGTCGACGGCAACGGCGGCATGTGGCTCTTCCACCTCGAAGGCTATGTTCCCTCCGGCGAATCGGGCGTTGCCTTCACTCCGATAACCTCGGGCCTCTATACCTTCAACAGCACCATTGACCGCGGTCCGCTGGCCGTTGTTGACGGCGAACTCGAAACCATCGGCTCCGGCCTTTGCGGTGCCACCGGCTGGCAAGTTACCGCCGGCGCCTACAATGACGTGACCAACACCCAGACCCTCACCCTGCGCAATGCGGCAACCGGCCTTTATATCGCCGGCCTGTCGTCGACCGTTCGCGAAACCACCCAGGGCATCGGCTTCACCGCCAACTTCGGCGGCAACGGCGGCTATGACGTTCTGTTCACTTCCAACGTGGCCGAAGCGGCCGCAGTTACGCTTCAGCGCGTAGCCGAGGATTCCAACGTTTACTTCCTGCTGGTTGACGGCAAGCGCCTGTTTGCCCTCGGCCCGAACTCGATTATCGAAACCAACGGCGTCAACGCCCTCGAAGGCTCGCCGCTGCAGCAGGGCGCAGGCTGGACTATCAGCCCCGTCGGAACAGCCATGAAGGTAACCGTTCTCGACGGTTCCGAGCAGGTTGGAGTATATTATTACTATTCCGCTCAGGAGAATGCCTCCCTGCCTGAGGAGGTTCCGTATGAACACTACGAATATGTGAGCCACACGACCGGCGCCGTTGAAAACGGTCACCTCAACGTTACTGTAAACGTTAAGCGAGTTTCACGCGACGCCTTTATCCGCCTGGTCGACACCAAGGGCCGCACCTGGGAAGTTGTTAAAACCAGCTGCCCCGTTGGAGCAACCTTCGCCCCCGCGGCTCCCGAGCGCCCCTATCTGACTTTCGTTGAAAACGGCCCTGTAAGCACCGACACCGTAACCTTCGTTTACTCCACCGATGCCAATGCCGGCATTGCCGCACTCGGCGCCCCGGTAACCTCGGTCAAGGCCGGCGGCATCTATGCCATCGAGGATACCCACTCGGCCCGCCATGCTTTCCGCGGCGTTGTTGGCAACCTCGTTGGCGGTGTGCGCTCTGCTGAAAACGCTTCGCCCAACTTCGTGTGGACCCTGGAGGCTAACGGCAGCAACTTCAACGTGCTCAACGAGGCCACCGGCTTCTACGTTCAGCAGCTCGAACGCTCCATTGCCGCCAAGGCTGCCGCAACGCCCCATGCCTTCCGATTCACCTATAATAACGACGGCGACTACTGGACCATCTATGACCCGTCGGTCGACATGTGTTGGGACGGCGAAGACGGCCTGTTCCTCGTAGGCTGGTATTCTCCCGGCCACCAGATCCGCATCTACAATATCGACGCCTACACTCCGTTCTACAGCATCAACATCGTTGAGCGCCTCGACGGCGTAGAATTCGCCTCGCGCACCATTGCCGTCAAAGCCGGCCAGAGCTATATGTTCGCGGCCGATTCGCGCCCCAACAAGTATCTGATCAACGTTACCGGCCATGAGGACCTCAACAACATATATTCACACAAGAATATCGTTGTTGACTACTCATCCGACGCCGCTATCGACGAAGTAGCCGCCGAACCGACCTCGTCCGCTTCCGGCATTTACGACCTCAACGGCGTGCGCCTCAATAAAATAGTGCGCCCCGGCATCTATATTATCAATGGCGTTAAAACTCTCGTGAAGTAATGAAACTCCGCACCCTTCTTCTCGCCGCCGGCCTGAGCCTTTGCGCTCTGGCCGCCGGCGCTACCGACAGGTTTCTGAACTTGACCCCCGCGCCGAAAGAAATGGTTGTGGGCAACGGCGATTATCAACTCCCTAAAAAGCTGACTGTTGCCGTTAAGGACCTGCCCGAAGAGATGGCCGTTGAGGCCTCGCGCTTCGTTGAGGCCCTGAATGCCGCCACCGGCCTCAATGCCCGCACTGTTGCCAAAACCAAAGGCAATCTGACAGTAAAGGTAGACTCTTCTATCGCCCCCGAGGGCTATCGCCTCGATGTTGACAAAAAAGGCATAACCCTCGCCGCTTCGGCTCCCGCAGGCCTCTATTTCGGCTTCCAGACAATCAAAAAGCTGCTTCCCGCCAACGTTATGGCCGGAGTGAGCCGCCCCGGCGACTACTCGCTGCCCTACGTGGCCATCAACGACGAACCCCGCCTGGAATATCGCGGTTTCATGCTCGACGTGAGCCGCCATTTCTTTGATGTTGACGAGCTCAAGCGCATCATTGACCTGATGAGCTACTATAAGATGAACAAGTTCCACTGGCACCTGACCGACGACCAGGGCTGGCGCATTGAAATGCCCCAATATCCCAAGCTGCAGACCGTGGGCGCCACTGCCGACAATGTTCAGATAGTTGACCGCCACACCAAAACCGAATATTGGCTCAACAAGCCCTACGGCCCCTTCTATTACACTCAGGACCAGCTGCGCGAAATCGTTGACTACGCCGCCAAGCACCATATCGAGGTGATTCCCGAAGTAGACATGCCCGGCCACACCATGGCCGTCATGGCTGCCTATCCGGAGTTTTCGACCTACCCCGACGGCGAGCATAAGGTTGCAGTGACCGGCGGCATTTATGCCGATGTCCTTAACGTTGCCAATCCCGGTGCCATGCAGTTCGTGCGCGACGTTTGCGACGCACTCATCGACATTTTCCCCGCCACCACAATCCACATTGGCGGCGACGAATGCCCCGACACCAACTGGGTGCGCATTGACGGCGAAGGCAACATAATCGGCGGCAATGCCGAGTGCATAGAGCTCTACAAGAAAATGAACATGACCCACCCGCGTCAGCTCCAGAGCCACTTCATTAAGGAGGTGAGCGACTACGTGAAGAGCAAGGGTCGCCACGTTGCTTTCTGGAACGAGGCTATCTCCGCCAAAGGCACCGACGTTGACAAAGTGCGCGAAACCGACGCCCTTATCTATTGCTGGGTCGGCGCCGATGCCGCAGTTGACCAGGCAACCGACATGGGGCTGCCCGTGGTCTACACCCCCATAGGCAAACGCGGACCCACAAAGGGCTCGTTCTACATCAACCGCTCGCAGGACCCCAACGACCCGCCGGCCAACGGCTATAAGTGTGACGACGTAAAGACCGTTTACGCCACCATTCCCTTCACCGAGCAGGCTCTGGCCAAGCATCCCGAACTCTGCAAGGGTGTTCAGGGTACCTTCTGGACCGAGCGCGTGGCCGACCGCGAATATCTCGAATATCTCGCCCTGCCCCGCCTGCTGGCAATCGCCGAAATCGGCTGGACCCCCGAAGAGGGCAAAAACTGGGAGTCATTTCAAAAGCGCATGAGCGCCGACCGCGAACTCCTTGACCTCAACGACTATAAGTACTCGCCCTACCACATGGAAGGCTATGTGGCGCCGACCGGCCCCGCCGCCCAGATGGAGCTGCCCAAAAAGGGAGTATGGTACCGCGTGGTTTCCAATGCCGAGTCGCCCCGCGGCGGCCGTGTGTGGGAACTCGCCGCCGACGGAACCCTGACCACTTCGGCCCGCATTTCGCAGAAAACCGATGCCGACTACGACCGCCAGTGGTTCCGCTTCGAGGAGGCTCCCGGCTATCCCGGCCGCTACGCTATAGTGTGCAAAGCCGACTCCACCGGCTCGCTCAAGGGCGCGCCCACCGAAGAATCGCCCGCCGGCCGCTGGACCTACGAATCGGGCGTGAAGAACCCGGTGTTTACCTTCTCGAATCTCCACTACGGCAACAACACCGACGGTTCACACTGGTATGGCATCCACTCCAACGACACCGGCAACAACCAGTTCATGAACGCAGGCATGGCCGCTCAGGGTTTTAACGTCAACATCTACAACAACCCGACCGATAGCTCACATTCCTGCTACTGGACCCTCATAGCCGAAGGCGGCCCCGACATCGTAGTCACACCTGCCATGGCATTCCTTTGCTACTAACACACAGCCCCTCCCCATCCCTCCCCTCAGGGGAGGGGGCTCTTACTATCAACCTTATCAGCCTTATCAGCCTTATCAACCTTATCAACCTCATCAACCTTGTCAACCTTATCAACCTTATCAACCTTATTAACCTTATTAACCTTATAACCTCCCGAGGGGGTTTGGCGGATTCAGTTTTTTTGCGTAACTTTGCGCCAAATAGCGTTAGTTTATGCAACAGAAAATCATTATCCTGGACTTCGGTTCGCAAACCACTCAGCTCATAGGTCGCCGCGTGCGCGAGCTGAACACTTATTGCGAAATCGTTCCGTACAATAAGTTTCCCGAAGGCGACGATTCGGTAATCGGCGTGATTTTGTCGGGTTCTCCGTTTAGTGTTTATGACGAAAAGGCGTTTAAAATCGATGTTAATGCCTTGCGTGCCAAAGGGCTGCCTATTCTGGGCATCTGCTATGGCGCCCAGCTGATGGCCTGGGAAAACGGCGGCAATGTTGAGTCGGCGCCCTCGCGCGAGTATGGCCGTGCGCGACTTGACATGGTAACCGCCTCAAATCCGCTGCTGGCTGATATCGAAAAGGGTGCGCAGGTTTGGATGAGCCATGGCGACACCATTACGCAGCTTCCGGCGGAGTTCAACATCATAGCTTCGACGGCCGAGGTGCCGGTTGCGGCCTATCAGGTCGGCAGCGAAAAGACCTGGGGCGTTCAGTTCCACCCTGAGGTTTACCATAGCGAATGCGGCATGCAGCTGCTGCGCAATTTCGTTGTTGGCGTTTGCGGCTCGAAGTGCGACTGGAGCGCCGAGTCGTTTATCGATTCGACGGTCAAGGAGTTGCGCGCTCAGCTGGGTGACGATAAGGTCGTTCTGGGCCTGAGCGGCGGCGTGGACTCCACGGTTGCCGCAGTGTTGCTCAACAAGGCCATCGGCAAGAATCTGACCTGCATATTCGTTGACCACGGCATGCTGCGCAAAAACGAGTTCTCTGACGTTATGAAGGCATACGAAGGTCTGGGACTCAACGTTATCGGCGTTGATGCGTCGGCCGAGTTCTTCAGCGAGCTGGCCGGAGTGACCGACCCCGAGCGCAAGCGCAAAATCATCGGCAAGGGCTTCATCGACGTTTTCGACCGCGAAGCCCATAAGGTTACTGATGTCAAGTGGCTTGCCCAGGGTACCATTTATCCCGACTGCATCGAATCGCTGTCGATTACCGGCACCGTTATCAAGAGCCACCACAACGTTGGCGGTCTGCCCGAAAAGATGAATCTGAAGCTTTGCGAGCCGCTGCGCCTGCTGTTTAAGGACGAAGTCCGCGCCGTTGGCCGCGCACTGGGCATTCCCGACCGCCTGATTAAGCGCCATCCGTTCCCGGGCCCGGGTCTGGCAGTGCGCATTCTGGGCGATATCACCCCCGAAAAGGTTGCCGTTCTTCAGGAGGCCGACAATATTTTCATCGAGGGCTTGCGCAAGTGGGACCTCTACGACAAGGTTTGGCAGGCCGGCGCCATTTTGCTGCCGGTTCAGAGCGTTGGCGTTATGGGCGACGAACGCACCTATGAACGCGCGGTTGCTCTGCGCGCCGTGACCTCGACCGACGCCATGACCGCCGACTGGGCTCATCTGCCGTATGAATTCATGGCCGAGGTGTCGAACGAAATAATCAACAAGGTTCGCGGAGTGAACCGCGTTTGCTACGACATCTCCTCCAAGCCGCCGGCAACCATTGAATGGGAATAAATCGTTGAAAATAAATCTGATAACCAAAAACAATAAATTATAAAAGATATGATTAAGGGTATTCTGAGCATAGCAGGCCGCCCCGGCCTGTATAAACTGATACAGAGCGGCCGCGGCTCGCTGATTGTTGAACAGCTCCAGACCGGCAAGCGCCTGCCGGTTCAGCAGCGCGACCGCGTGATTTCGCTGGCCGACGTTGCAATGTATACCGAAGGCGACGACGTGCCTCTGGGCCAGGTTCTCACCTCGCTGGCCGACGTTGCCGGCAGCAAGGAAGTCGATATCAAGCAGGTTGAGACAGAAGGCCTGCGCGAATTTTTCGGCAAGGTGCTTCCCGATTATGACCGCGAGCGCGTTCATGTTTCCGACATCCGCAAGCTGCTGAGCTGGTATAACATCCTCGTGGCCTCCGGCATCACCGAGTTCCTTGATCCCGAAGAAGAGGAAAAGTCTGCTGAAAACGAGGCTCCGGCCGAATAAATCTGACAGAGCTATGAAACGGTTGCTGCTAACCCTTTTCGCCGCCCTGACGCTGGCCGGCATGTCGGCCCAAGCCCCGGGAGGCAAGATGCAATATCGAGTTTATGGCGTGGCGTTCTATAATCTCGAAAACCTTTTCGATACCATCAACAACAACGGCACCTACGACAAGGAATTCTCGCCCGAGGGTGCCCGCCAGTGGAACGGCCATAAATATTGGAGCAAAATCAACAAGCTCGCCTATGCCATTTCGCAGATGACCAGCACCACCACTCCGCTGGGCCCGGCCATTATCGGCGTGAGCGAAATTGAAAACAAGTCGGTTCTCGACGACCTGGTGGCTGCCGATGCCATCCGCACATGGAATCTGCAGGTTGTTCACCATGATTCGCCCGACCGTCGCGGCGTCGACGTTGGTCTGCTCTATAATCCCCGCTTCTTCAAGTTCGAGAGCGTTACCAACCACCGGCTGCACATTCCGAGCAACGAGCATTTCCGCACCCGCGACCAGATGTGTGTTACCGGTATGCTTGGCAACCGCCGCGTGTCGGTAATCGTGAACCACTGGCCTTCGCGCCTGGGCGGTCAGGAGCAGAGCAGCTATCTGCGCGAGGCAGCCGCCGACCTGAGCAAACACATTGCCGACTCCATCTGGGCCGTTGACCCTGACCGCGGCATCTTCGTTATGGGCGACTTGAACGACGACCCCGACGACCGCAGTGTGGTTGAGCACCTCGGCGCCGTTAAGCACGCCAAAGACGCCGCTCCGCATGTGTTTTATAACCCGTTTTGGGCGGTTTTGCGCGACCAGGGCGTAGGCACTCTGGCCTATAAGGGCGCCTGGAACCTGTTCGACCAGATTGTTGTTTCCGGCAATCTGCTCAAGGAGAACTCCGGCCAGCTTGACCTGCAGTATTTCAAGAACGTTGTTCATAACCATGACTTCCTGATTGACACCAACGGCACCCGCAAGGGCTATCCGCTGCGCACTTTCTCGGGCGGCGCTTGGCTCGACGGCTACTCCGACCACTTCCCCACCGAGGTGTTTCTCAAACAGGCGGTCATGCCCAAACGCTGATTCGGTTAAATGCTGAAAGTTAAAATCGTAAATAAAAGTCCGTTTGCGCTCCCGGCCTACGAAACATTCGAGGCCGCGGGCATGGACGTGCGTGCCAACCTGGCCGAACCGTTCACTCTGGAGCCCGGTGAGCGCACCCTGGTGCCCACCGGCCTGTTCATGCAGCTGCCCTCGGGCTATGAGTGTCAGGTAAGGCCGCGTTCGGGGCTGGCGCTGAAAAAGGGCATTACGGTGCTCAATACCCCCGGCACCATCGACGCCGACTATCGCGGCGAGGTTGGCATCATACTCATCAATCTATCGAAGGACCCCTTTGTTATCAACCCCGGCGAGCGCATTGCGCAGCTCGTTGTGAAGCAATACACCCGCGTTGAGTGGGAGCAGGTTGAGCGCCTCGATCAGACGCAGCGCGGCGACGGAGCCTTCGGCCATTCCGGAACAAATTGAAAACACTGCGCTTTCTCCTCGCCTTATGGGTCGGTCTTTGCGGTTTGGCCGCAGTTGCCGCCTCCCCGTCGACCTACGACTTCGAAGCCCGGAGCCGCAAGTCGGACTATTATTTCATGGAAGCGCTGCGCCAGCGGGCCCTGGACCGTGAGGACCTGGCGCTGGCAATGATGAACCGCGCGCTGGAACTCAACGACGTAAAGACCGACGACGAAGCCTACGAGCTGGGCATCAGGCTGATGCTCCTCGGGCGGACCACACGCGACTCGCTGCTCTACGACCGCGGCGTGCAGCTTTGCGAGGGCTACTTCGACAAGCATCCGTCTGACATGTTTGCCGGCGACCAGCTGGCGCAATATCATGCCGCGTCGGGCAACGTTGGGCGCGCCGTTGAAATCTTCGACACCTTGCAGTCTTTTTATCCTACCAACGCACTGATAACCGCCAACCACGCCGACATGCTTCTGCGTGCCCAGCGTCTGGGCGAGGCCATTGACCTTTACCGCAATCTCGAAAAGGTCGTAGGCCGAAATCCGAGCCTGACGCAGCGCATAACGAACGTTATGATTTGGCAGGGCGACACGGTTGGCGCCCTGGCCGAGATCGACGGGCTGATAGCCTCGCAACCCCGCAGCGTCGATGCCTTGCAGCTGGGTGCGGCTGCCGCGTCGCAGTTCGGCCGCCTTGATCAGGCGCTCGATTATATTGACCGCGCCAAGGAGCTGGATCCCACGAACGGTACTACCTATTACTACGCGGCCAACGTTTACAAACTGCAGGGCCGCACCGAGGACTATGAAAATGCCATTCGCGGCGCCATTACGGGCGATGACCTTGAGCGCGATGCCAAAGTTGACCTGCTCCGCTTTTATGTGGAATCGGAATGGCAAAAAGATTCCGCTTCGGCCAAAATCGACCCGCTGTTTGAATCGCTGGCCGACCAGTATACCCACGATCATGAAATCCGGATGCTCTACATGTCGTATCTGGCATCGCAGAAGCGCTGGCTACAGGCAGCCGAGCAGCTGGAAATGGCAGTGAGCGTGGATCCTGCCGACCCCAAGGATTTTCTGATGCTGGCGCGCTTCTATGGCTCGGCCGATGACCTCAACGGCGTTCTCAACGCAACCGAAACGGGCCTGATTCATCATCCGCGCTCGATTGAACTCTATCAGATGCTTGCTGCGGTGTATTCGCGCAAGGAAAACTACCGGGCGGCGGAGGAAACATTGCGCCGCGCCCTGCAGATTGACTCGGTTGGCGCTGCCGAGCGCAGCGATATTTACCGCGACCTGGCCGACCTGGGGCAGCAAACCGGCGCTCCGCGCGACTCGATTATAGCCGGCTATGAGCAGGCTCTGGAGCTGAACCCCGAAAACGACCTGGCAATGAATAACTACGCCTATTGGCTGTCGGTTGCCGAAGGGGGCGACCTGCTGCGCGCAAAGGAGCTGATTGCCAAGGCTATCATGTATGAGCCGGCGTCGCCGACCTATTGCGACACCTACGCCTGGGTGGCCTATCGCCTGGGCGACCTCGAAACCGCCAAACGATACATTGATATGGCGCTTACGTTTGACCGCACATATCTTGAAAATAACCACGAGGCTCTCGACGAGACTTTGGGCCATGCCGCCGATATTTATGAGGCGCTCGGCCAGCTCGAAAAGGCCAATGAATTCCGCCAGCGCATTCAAAAGAAATGAAAAAGATTCTTTGCATCACTTTGTTCGCGGCCCTGCTGACTTTGGGGCTCGCCGGCTGCCGCTCGTCGAAAAACGCCACTGAAGTTCCCGATACCGTGCAGCCCTCAGTGGTTGAAACCCCGCAGTGGAGCAACGTAACGTTCCCTGTGAGGGTCAACATCATTCAGCCGCTCGGCATTTCACTCAACGGCACGGCAACCCTTGTGCGTGACCAATATGTTTATGTCAGCATGCGGATGCTTGGCTTTGAAGTAGCGCAGTTCTATGTGACTCCCGGCGGAATTGACCTCGTTGCCAAGCAGCCGCAGAAAATGTGGGTGGAAGAGCCGATGGGCGACCGGCTGAAGTCGGCCGATGTGGATTTCCTGACCATTCAGGAAGCGCTGCTGGGAAACCGCGAGGCGCAGGCTAAACTGCCGGCGTCGCTGCAATGCAGCGGCTCGGAAACCACTCCGCAATTCCGCCTGCAAACCAAGCTGAAAAATATGCAGGTCGACGTTGTTCTCGACTGTCAGCTCGCCGATGCGCGCTGGAACGTTGAGCGTCCCGCCAACTTCTCCGCCCCGAGCGGCATAGCCAAAACCACTCTCCAAAACGCAGCAGGCAGCCTTGGTCGCTAAGTTTCGCATATTGATTCTCGCGGCTGCGGTGGCCTTTTCTGCAGTTGCTGTCTGCCCCCGGGCTTATGCTGCCCCGGGAGAGTTCGGTGTGTTCGCGGTAGTGGCTTCTCCGCAGAAGGCGAAGTCCAAAGCCAAGAGCAATACGAAAGCCAAGAGTAGCACCAAGGCCAAAGCCAAATCAGGCAGTGCCGCCAAACCGAAGGCTCAGGCACCGGCCGCGCCGACAACAAGCGCCGACGCCAAGAAGCAGCGGCGCCAAACCGAGCAGCAAATGGCCCGCACGGCCAAGGAACTCAAGGCCGCTGAAGCCGAAATCAAAAACAATCTGCGCAAGGTGAGCCGCCTGGAGGGCGACATAGAGCGCGCCGCCGCCACCGAGCAGCGCCTGCAGCAGCGAATAGATTCGCTCACCGAGCGCGGCCGGTTGGTCAAGGATTCCATCACCGCCGGCGAAAAAGAGCTGCAGCGGTTGCGCGAACTCTATATCCGCGCGGTGCGCTCGTCGCGACGCAATCGCCGCGAAATGACGCCGGTAACCTTCGTGTTCTCGGCCTCGACGGTGCGTCAGGCTTGGCGCCGCATGGGCTATCTGGAAGAATTCTCGAAGTGGCGCGGACGCAAAACAGACGAAATAAACACCCTGATAACCGACCTCGAAGCCAAGCGTACGGAACTCGAGGAAATGAAAAACAAGGTGCTCAACCTGCGCCGCGAGGCGCAGATTCAGGGGAGCAAGCTGCGCAAAGACCGCGCCTCGCTCCAAACCGTCGTGGGCAATCTTCAAGGCAAGCAGAAAGAGCTCAACTCGGTGCTTGAAAAGCAGAAAGCGACCCTGGCCAAGCTCGACCGCGAAATAGAGCGCCTGATTCAGAAGGAAATAGAGGAGGAACGCAAGCGCCGAGAGGCCGAGGAGCGCCGCAAGGCCGCCGAGGGTAAAAACGCCGGCTCGAAGGAGCAGGCATCTGAAACGGCTAAGCCGAAGCCGGCCTCTGATTTCGTGCCGGGTGCCACCGCAGCCAACTCTCCCGGAAATTTCGCGTCGCAGAAGGGCAAACTCCCGTCGCCGTTGAGCCACACCTATGCCGTTGTGCAGGGCTTTGGCGTTCAGCAACATCGCTCAATCAAGACTCTGGAAGTGAATAACCCCGGAGTGGACCTCGAAACCGCGGCCAATGCCACGGCCCGCGCCGTTTATCCGGGAGTTGTCAGCGCGGTGTTCGTTCAGGAGGGGCTGGGCCATGTGGTTCTCGTTCGCCATGGCGAATATCTGACCGTATACGCCAATATCAAGAATCTGAGAGTAGGCAAGGGCGCCAAGCTCAAAACCGGCGATGCAATCGGCTCCGTGGGGCCGAGCGATGTTGACCCATCGCGCGGTCAGCTCCACTTTGAAATTCGCCGCGAACGCGAAAAATACAACCCGATGCAATGGCTAAAACGCTGACTGCGCGAGTGCTGAAAGCCACCTCGCTGCTCGGGTCGACCCAGGGGGTAAACATGCTGTGCTCGATAGTCAGAACCAAGGCGCTGGCTATGCTCATAGGCCCTGTTGGCGTTGGCCTTTTCGGTGCAGTCAGTCAGGCCGCCGACATGATTGGTAACTTCACCCAGCTTAACGTACGCACCTCCGCGGTGCCGGCTCTTTCGGCTGCCTCCGCCGGGCGATTCGACGAAATGCTGATTTCAGTGCGCCGCTGCGGCCGCTTGCTCGGCATTGTGGGCATGGTGCTGATGTTCCTGCTGGCGCCGCTGTTGTCGGAGGCCGTCTATCATTCCGGGGAGTACACCGGCGCCTTCCGCATAACGGCCGTTTCGCTGCTTTTCGTGGCCCTGCAAGGCTCGGAGCTGGTGGTTCTGCAGGCCACCTCGCGCTATAAGCCGATTGCCGCCTCGGGGCTGTTTACGGCGCTCACCGGCATGCCGTTGGCCATTGCCCTCTATTTCTGGCTCGGCATTGACGGCGTCGCACCCGGCATCGTGGCCTATTCGGTGCTCGCATTCGCCGGATCATGGTGGTTCACCCGTCGGTATCGTCCTGTCGGTCCGAAGCCTTCGTGGCGCCACAGTCTGAATCTCGGCTACGGTTTCGTCAAGGTCGGCTTGCTGCTCACCCTCACCTCGCTGGCCACCTATGGCGTCAACTTCGTGTTCATGGCCTTTATGCGCGGCAACGACGAGGCGCTCGGTCTCTATCAGGCCGGCTATAAGGTGGTCTGGAGCTATACCGGAGTATTCTTCATGGCCTTCAGCATGGAATTCTATCCCCGCCTGTCGAAAACGGTTCATAACAGCCGCCACGTTTCGTTGCTCATTTCCCATCAGGCCGCATTGTCGTCGGCTGTGCTCGCCGTTGGCGCCGCCGCCGTAGTGGCACTGACCCCCTGGCTGATGCCGCTGCTTTATAGAGGAGACTTCAGCGGAGCCGACGCCTACGTTCGCTGGGGCATGGTCGGCATGGCCTTCCGCCCGCTCTCCATGGCCATGAGCTATAGTTTTCTGGCCGCCGGGCGCAGCCGCGTTTATTGCGCAACCGAAGTCATTTCGGCGCTATGCGGCCTGGTTCTGAACGTTGCCGGCTATCGCATGGCCGGCTTTTCCGGTCTTGGCATAGCCACGGCCCTGTGGATGTTTCTCGAGCTGTTTATCATGCTCCTTGCCGCTCGCTTCAGCTGCGCGCCCCTTCCCCGATCGCTCGCCCTGCTGCCGGCCCTCGCCGCCCCCCTGCCGGCCCTCCTCCTCTGCCTGCTTTTGGCCTGATAGGGTGGGGAAAGATAGTGTGCTGTAAATCAGCGTATTAACATATATTAACATCGGGGGGGGTATTTTGTTAAATTTTGTTTACCTTTGCGCAATGTTTTCATCACTTAATTCACTTAAAAATCATGAAATTACGAAATCTTGCCGCAATGGTTCTCGGAATTGCCATGCTCGTTCCGAATGTGGCTTCCGCCAAGAAAAACGATGATCGTATAGTTCCTGAATATCAGGTTGAAGGAGCAGGCTCCGCTTCAAACAGCGCCCAGCTAGTTCGCGTGTATATTCTTTCCAAGAAAAAAGATGTTACGGATGAGGATTTGAGCCGTTGCGCGGTTCATGCAGTGCTGTTCCGCGACATTGACGATACGGCCAACTCCGGTTATGGCAGCGTAGCTACTAAAAAGGCTATCATGGGCTCTCCCTCGGCTGAAGCTCAGTATATTGACTTTTTCGAGCCGTTTTTCCGCAACGGCGACTGCAACAAATACGTTCAGGTGGTCGATAATTCGCGCCGCGTTGTTAAGGCCGGCAAGCAGTTCAAGACTTCGGCCGAAGTGCGTGTGAACACCGCCCAACTGCGCAAGGACCTGAAGCAGCAGGGCATGGTTAAAGATCTCGGTTCGGGTTGGTAATTACAGGTATCTGACAGCTATGAGATTTAATAAGCTTATTGCCGTAGCCCTGGTGGCGCTGACGGTGTCGGTGCTCGGCTCATGCCGCGGCCATCAGACCGTAGCGGATTCTTATGCGAATTATCAGTTCCCGACAACCTGCGTGAACGTTTCCCCTACGGGCTCACTGACGGTTCGCAGCTGGGGCAGCGGCCATAATAAGGCAACGGCCATCGAGGATGCTAAGCGCAAGGCGCTCAACGAACTCATCTTTTCGGGTATCAAGGGTTCGAACAACCCGTTATGTAAGGCGCTGGTGACCGAAGTGAACGCCCGCGAGCGCTATGCAGAATATTTCGACCGCTTCTTTGCCAACGGCGGTGAATATCGCAAGTTCGTGAAGGAGACTTCCGCAACCGATGATTCGCGCGTAAAAGCCAAAAACAACGGCCGCGAAAGCTATGGCGTGACTTTGGATATCGACCGGAGCGCCCTGCGCAGCCAGCTGGTGAAAGACGGCCTGCTCTCTAAATAAAAACGCACAATCAATCATTATTTCACTTATACACAAATGACTTCTAAAAAACTTATACTCGGCGCAGTGTGCGCTCTGTTCAGCGCGGTTTCGGTGAATGCAGGTGCGCCTCCGACCGTTATGTTCCTTCCCGACAAAACCTGGTGTAATAATCATGACTATGTTACCCGTTCGGAACGCAACGGCAAAGTGCGTGTGACCGAAAACTACGATGCCGCCTTTATGGATTCCGACCTTTCGAACGTTAAAACTCAGCTCAATGCTCTGCTCAAGGACAATGGTTTGGTGCCCAAAGACTACGGCGCAACCACCGAACTGGACGATGAGGAAGAAATGGAAGAAGAAGCCTATAACGGCGATACCCCTTCGGGTGGTGAAAATGCTGCCACCGACTATGAAATGCTGCTGAGCAAACTCCGCCCCGACATTATCATTAAAGTGGGCTGGGACGTTAACAAAGTCGGTTTCAACTACACCTGCTCCTACCGCCTTGAGGCTCTCGACTCCTATTCCGGCAAGAGCATCGCCGCCATCACGGCCGAAACTCCTACCTTGAAAACAACCATTCCGCTGGCTGCCGCTATCAAGAACGCTGCTACGGAACATATGCCTCAGTTCATTTCACGTTTGCAGGAGCACTTCGACGACCTGCAGGCCAACGGCCGTGAAATCACGGTGACTTGCCGCATCAGCAGCGCTTCTGATGCCAACTTCAACACCGACTTCGACGGCCGCGAACTGTCGACCGTAATTTCCGACTGGATGAACGACAACACGGTGAACCACTCGTATTCAATGCGTAACTCTTCGCGCAATCGCCTTGTGTTCGAGCAGGTGCGCATTCCTTTCACCGATGCCAACGGCCGCGTTATGCAGGCCAAGGAGTTCGTTGACCAGCTCAAGCGTTATCTGAAGTCCACATGCGGTATCAGCAGCGAAAACGCCACAAAGGGCCTTGGCTCCGGTCGCCTGTATGACATGACTCATTGAGCCGATAAAAATACCTTTATGATATGAAGATATTGAATGTATTTGCCGCAATGCTCCTCGGCGCCGTGCCTATGGCCGGCGCGGCCCAGGATGCCTGCACCATAGATATTGCGGTAGCCAACGTTTCGAAAGGCGATGTTGTGCCCGAAGCGGTCAACAGTAAACTGGAAGCCAAGCTCGCACAGGCTATTTCCAAAGCCGGTTTCTCGTCGGCACCCTACGATGCCCGCTTCTTTATTGCCGGTCGTTTCGACGACGCTTTCAACGACATCAGCGGCGGCACCTCGCAGAAAGTTTTTGTCAAAACCAATCTGACTCTCTATATCGGCGATGCCGAAGAACAGAAGATTTTTGCAACCGAATCTTTTGAACTCTCGGGTGTGGGTTCGTCTGACCAGCAGGCCTACACCCGCGCTCTGGGCAAACTCAGCGCCACCAACCAGCAGCTTCTGAAGTTCATTACCGAAGGCCGCCAGAAAATCATTGACTACTACGACGCAAACTATCAGACCTATATCGACAAGGCGCGTCAGGCCATGAGCGCACGCAAATTCGATGAGGCTCTCTATTATCTGGCACCCATTCCCGACTGTTGCAAAGGCTATGCCGAGGCCCGCGACCTGTCGATGCAGGTTTGGAACGACCGCATGAACCTTGAGGCTCAGCAGCTGCTGTCGCAGGCCAAGGGCGAGTGGGCAGCCGACCCGACTGCCACCGGCGCGGCCAAGGCCTATGCCCACCTGTCGAAAATCGACCCGGCGGCCGATTGCTATGCCGAGGCCACCGCACTGGGTGAAAGCATGTCGAAAACCACTCAGAAACAGTGGGAATTCGAAAACGTTACCAAATATAAGGATGCGCAGGCAATGGAAAAACGCCGTATCGACGCCGTCAAGGAAATTGCGGTAACCTATGCCAAGAACCAGCCTAAGGTTATCAACCGCTACACCTTTATTCCCTATCGCTATTATTAAATCATCACATTATTCACACATATAAAACCATTATGAAACATTCATCATGTGTATGGGCTGCCGCCCTGATGCTTTGCACCGCTACGGGCGCAAACGCTAAATCCACCAATGCGAACGACTCGCTGGTGCAGAACTATATGCGCAGCTCGCTCTATACTATCGTTCTGAATTCAGACACTCAGAACAACTTCTATGAAGAAGAAACCAAAAATGCTGCTGTTGGCGACGGCGGCATCATGGCTATGGCCAAGAGCATTGCCAAGACCGATGAAAAACGTGCTGCCAACGACGACAACACCGGCTCTATTTTCTCGCTCCCCGCAAAGGTGTTCCCTACCATTGCAATTCCCAACCAGTTCAATGACCATAACCTGGCCGTTCGCGTTGTGAACTTCGACTCTATCCGCAACCTCATCACTCCCGAGGAACTGGAAAAATTCGCGGTGAAGAAAAAAAGCGGCATCGGAATGTTGGCAAAAAGCATGGCCGGCATGTCGACCTCGACCGATCAGGCAAACAACCAGTTCGACCAGTATGCACCCGCCGTTATCAACCGCTTCTTTACCAGCAATGCCGTGGCTCCCAATATCGTTGCCAAATGGTATGACTATAACCCCGGCGATAAGCACTGGAGCTATGATAGCCTCGTTACCATCACCGAACGCGGCAGCTATAACTTCTCGCCCGCTGATCTGGCGCTGGCAGCAACTGACATGAAGATGCGTCAGAAAATCGACAATACGGCTTTCGAAATGATCAAAAACACATACGTTATGGCAGTTAACCTGCGCTTCCGCTCCTATCAGGCCATCGTTGCCGAGGCATCCGCAATGGCAAATGCCGTTGGCTCGCAATTCGGTGGCTATGGAGCGCTGGCAGCCAAAGTTGCTTCGGCCGGTGCCAGTGCCGCAGCCGGCGACGGCTATACCGTTCAGGCCGTTTCGAGCCTTTATCGTCTGAAATGGAACGATGACATCAACCAGGACTTTGCCGTTAACCACATTGAAAAGAACAGCTCGCTCGACGACCTGATCAAGTCCGGCCTCTGCGAACTGGAATATATCGGCACCGAAAAATCGACCAGCAATATCCGTCAGAGCCTCTTCTCCGACAAGCCCATCAGCTCGCTGGTTACCCGTGCTACCGCCCGCGCAATCGACGAAGCTATTATTAAGCTGCAGAACGCCCACGAAGAATTCCGCACCGTGCTGCCCGTTATTGGCGGCGATGGCAAAGGTATTATCTATGCCGCTATCGGCACCAAGGAAGGCCTTAACGAAAAGGACGAATATGAAATCCTCGAAGCCAACGAAGACGAAAACGGTAAGGTTTCCTACAAGTCCGTAGGTTCCGTTAAGGCCGTTAAGGGCAAAATCTGGAATAACGCCTACGGCGCTGAAGAAGAACTTGCTGAAAACGATAAGGCCACCGATAGCGACAGAGAAGCCGTTGAGCGTGGTTATACCGAATTCAAGGGTAAGAAAGGCGACTACACCGGCTACTATCTCCGTTTGAAAAAGAAAAAATAATTAGCGGAAATGCGTAGCAAACTGCTGATATTAGCAATAATGTGTTCTTGTGCTTCTCTTGCGGGAGCACAGGAACGCACGCTGAACCGCTTGCCCGAAATCAGCAAGGCCGCTGACTATACGGTGGAATACAGCCGTAACTCAACCGGCTTTTGGGCTGCAGCTGAGCTGTCGGGCGGCTCGACCTGCCGCATCAGTAAGCCCAATACCGGTTTTGCGGAGCTTGATCTGGTTGCCGGCTATCGTTTCAGTGATTATCTGCGTATTGGCGCCGGCTTCGGCGTGCGCGACTACGGACTGTTCGCTTCCTCCATCCGCTATAAGGATAGCAGTTGGTCGTTTCCGATCTATGTTGACCTGCGCGGCAGTTTCATGCCCACGGTTTATCGCACCGTGGTGCCATACTGGTCGATGGACCTTGGCGGCACCGTTTGCGATGGCTTTATGATGCGCCCGTCGTTGGGCATCCGCGTGGGCCGCGAGCGCAGTGCCTTCCTTCTTGCTGTGTCCTATACGGGCCAGTGTATTGATATACGCAAGGACGTTAACAGGTATATTTCTATGATGTCGCTCCGGTTGGGCTATGAATTTTAGCCTTCCGAGCAGAGCGATAGAAATATTTTCATAACTTTTTTGATGAAGTTCCCCGAGCTGCGACAGCCCGGGGAACATTTTTATTTGCGGCCGAAGTCGGCGGGGATCTTCAGTGCCACGCAGGCTCCGTAGAGCGGTATGTTGGTCATCCATTGCTGACGCTCGTATGGTAATAACGAATAGCGGATGCAGGTCAGCGGGGTTTCCGGACTGACTTTTTCACTGAGCTTGGCTAAAGATTGAGACCTGACGTTATTGCCTGCTTTGACTTCCATGGCCCATAGTCGGCTGGATGTTCCGGTCAGCAGGTCAATTTCCATCTTAGGAGAGTTTGAGGCATAATAAAACAGTGCATCGCCGAACTCGGATTGCTTTTGTTGCACGACATAGTTTTCGGCCAAGGCGCCTTTGAATTCTACGAATGCGGAGTTATTTATCAGCAGCTCTTCCGCTTCAACACCGGTTATGGCTCCGAGAAGGCCGATGTCGAGAAAATATAGCTTGAAGCTGGCTGAGTCTTTGTAGAATATAAGAGGAGTGGCCGGGGTGGTGGTGCCGTTGACTTTGATAACGATTCCTGCATCGACAAGCCATTGAATGGCTTCTTCAAGGTCGCGGGCGCGGGCACCGTTGCGAACGGCTCCGAAAACGAATTTCTTATTTTCTCTGGCTAATTGCATCGGTACGGATTGCCATACAAGCCGGATTTTTTCTACCATGGTGGAGCTGTGTTTTCCCATATCGCGATAATATGCCTCGAGTATGTCGAGCTGAATCCGGCGCACGTCATTCAGAGGCCGGCCATCAACAAATGCTTTTACCGCTTCCGGCATGCCGCCGCAGAAATAATACTGGCGAAGCAAGTCAACAAGTTTGTCGTGGAGAGGAGATAGAATATCCCAATTCTCACTATCGAGATTGTCGGCAATAATTTTCTCGCCCTTGGCCTGCAGAAATTCCAAGAACGTCATCGGGTACATATACAGCATGTTGACTTTGCCTACGGGGAATGATTCTCCATTGCGCAAAGATATGCCGAGAAGGGAGCCGGCCACAATTACGTCCTGTTCGCGCGCGTTCTCGCAGAAATATTTCAAACTTGCTATTCCGTTCGGCACTTCTTGGATTTCATCGAGGATAATCAAGGTCTTTCCTGCGATTACGGGAACTCCTGCCAAAGCTTCAATCTGGCGTAGGATGCGCTCCATGTCGAAGCCGTTGGCAAATATGGCGTTTACGGCTTGGTTGTGGTGACAGTTGATGTAGGCCACATACTCGTATTCCCGTTGTCCAAACTCGCGTATGATGTATGTCTTGCCGACTTGACGTGCGCCAAGCAGTATCAAGGGTTTGCGATTAGGATTATTCTTCCATTCGCGCAGACTATTGTAGATTTTTCTGTGCATTTATGTTGAATTTTTGGCAAAGATAGTGAAAATTAGTGAGATAAATCAATAATTGCACGAAAATTGATGTTGGTTAACGAAAAAATGCACGAAAATCGACGTTGATTTCTGTAAAAATGCACGAAATTTGAGGTTGGTGGGGTTATTTGCGGCCGAAGTCGGCGGGGATTTCGCCCCAGTTTTCGGTGTCCCACTTGACGATGGGGTTGCGCGGGGTGTGGGTGGCAATCCAGGCGTCGGCCCGGGCGAGAATCTGCATGAGGCGGGCGTTTTCGGCGGTGGGTTCCACCGTGGTTTTCGAGCGGCGGTTGCGCACCCATGTCTGCGCGGTGCGCGAGTCGGAGTAGATGGGCGTGGAGTGGTCGCCGCGCTTGTCGAGGAGCGCCAGCGCATGAATCAGCGCCAGATATTCGGCAATGTTGTTGGTGCCGCCGGCATAGGGGCCTACATGGAAAATTTCGCGCCCGGAGCGGATGTCGACGCCTCGGTATTCTATCGGGCCGGGCACTCCGGAGCATGCGCCGTCGACGGCTATTGCGCCGTCGGGAATGGAATCGGGAATAACGGTGGGGTGGGGCGCACGGCTGCGTTTGGCTATTTCGAGAAGAAGCGAGGCCTGATCCTCGTAGGAGCCGCGAAAGGCCTCGGTGGCCTGCTCGATGGTGTTGAACGCCTTGAAGCGTGCGCCTTTAACGCCGATTACCTGCTGCTGACATTCCTCCCAGGAGTCGTAGATGCCGGGCGCGAGGCCTTCCCAAACAACGTAGAATTTGCGGTTCGTTGCCATCAGTTTCCGGTCAGAAGGTTGATATCGAGCGCGCGGATGCCGAGGGCTTCGGCCAGTCGGGGGTTCACGCATTTGCCCCAATAGGTGAGCATTGCCGGGCGCATGGGGCGCGGCAGGTCGGCCAGCGAGCCGAGGGTTTGGCGCAGGGCGTCGGCGTTGCCGACCAGGGCGTTGCTCAGGGCCATGGCTGCGGTGCGGGGCACCCGGTTGCCAACGTTGCAATAGCAGGCGCGGGCATCGCCGGCGGCGAGGGTGCTCACCGACGGGGCCGAGAGGTCAATCACCGGAATGGAGGGGAAGGTTGCGCCGGGGGTGGATGTGAGGTCGAAAATCAGCACCCGCTTTTTCATTTCGTCGGCAATGTCGGAGTCGACCACGGTTGGTGTGCGCATCGGGGTCACCACTACCACGTCGGCCGAGCGCAGCGCCGAGCGGAGCACCTTGGGGTGGAGCGCCGAGGCTATGCAGCGGTGGTCGAGCACCCGGCCTGCCGAGCGCAGCGAGTAGAGGTCGTTGTCGAACATCCTTACCGTGGCGCCGGCGCCCAGAGCATTATGGGCGGCGGCTATGGCGCCCATGCCCGAGCCTATGACGGTGACTTCGCAGGGAACTATGCCGGTCACTCCGCCGAGCAGAATGCCTTTGCCGTGGATGGGGTCGGTGAGCATTGCCGAGGCTATGGCCATGGAGGCGCATCCGTCGATTTCGTGGAGTATGTCGGCTATGAGGCGGTGGCCGTCGGTGTTAATCAGGTCGGCGGCCACAACGTTTACGCCCGCGCGGAGCAGGGCCTTGGCCGCGAGCGGATTGCCCACCACGGGTTGCAGGAGGGTTAGCAGGAGGGTTCCGCGGCGCAACGTGGCGGCTTCGCCGGCCGACAGGGCGGCGGTTGAAATCACCACTTCGGCCTGCAAGGCTTCGGCGCGCGAGCAGAGCGTTGCGCCGGCGCGCTCGTAGGCGGCGTCGGAATAATGTATAGGCTCGCCGGCGCCGCGCTGAATCTTAACGGCTATGCCGCAGTCGGTCAGCCGTGCGGCGCCTTCGGGAGTCAGCGCAAAGCGGCGCTCGCCATGTTCCAGGCCGGAGGGCAGACCAAAGGTTATGGTGCGTTTGCGCGGTTCGGTAAGCACGGCCTGTTCCAGCGGGGTCAGCTCGTTGGCGGGTGCGGATTGGGTAATCATAGGGTAGGGAGGTTAAAGCGTTCGCAAAACTGTTGGGCCGTTGTTGCAATCTGGCTTTTATCTTCAAGCAAAGTTGCACAGAAGCTATGGTGGGCGCGGCTATAATAAGGTGTGCGCGCATCGAGCGCCGAGGTTATGAACTCAAGCAGTTCGGAGTCGGACTTATTGGCCAGAATCGGCCGCTTGGAGCGGTTGCGCTGCAGGCGCTCGTAGAGCCGGCTAATCGGAGTGTTGAGCCAAACGGTGGTTCCGGCGGCGTTCATTTCATCCATATTGTTGAAGAAGCAGGGAGTGCCGCCGCCGCAGGCAATGATAACATCGGAGAAGTCGCACACCTCGCGCAGCATTGCCTGCTCCACGCGGCGGAAGCCGTCTTCGCCTCGGGAGGCGAACAGTTCGGCTATGGTTGCGTGGAAGCGCTGCTCGATGTAGTGGTCCAGGTCGATGAAGTCCAGACCGGTGGCTACCGACAGGGCGCGGCCGAGTGTTGACTTGCCGCAGCCCATATATCCGATCAGAAAAACAGGTTTCATACAGCCGCAAATTTAATCAAAAAATTGTAATTCATTGCTGAAATGCTGAAAAAATATTTGAGATTTTCTTGCTATTTAGTTTATTTTCGTTGCTTTGCGGAGTTATGAATAGGGTTTTTAAGAGCGAGGTTTTGCGTAGGATTGTTACGGTGAAGTGCCGCCCGGGCTGCTCGTTGGGTCTGGACTTCGGCTACCGCCTGCAGCGCCGCAGCGGATTCGCGTTCCGCATCGGCTGGTCGCCTTCGGTCTTCGTTAACTCCGGTGGCGCATACCTGAATCTTTACGGTCTGTTTCCGCACATAGGGTTCGGCTACACTTTCCGCTGACTCTGCGGGTTGGTGGTTTTAACTTTTTGAGATTCAGAGCGGAAAAGTTTTGTAGTGTCGGAAAAATTTCGTAACTTTGCAGCTGAAATCAAGGCAAAATGCGTTGCATTGCAAGGCTAACTCTTTGAATGAGAGGGCTGAGCGTGCTGCGTGTGGCGCTGCGAGGACGTGAATAAAAATTCAACCATTTTTCAAATACTTAACATTATTTAACTTATTAAAAACTAAGATGCCTACTATTCAGCAATTAGTACGAAAAGGCCGCGTGGCTCTGACCGATAAGAGCAAGTCGCCCGCACTTGACAGCTGCCCCCAGCGTCGCGGCGTATGCGTTCGTGTCTACACCACTACCCCTAAGAAACCTAATTCGGCAATGCGTAAGGTTGCACGTGTTCGTCTGACCAATGGCAAGGAAGTGAACAGCTACATTCCGGGCGAAGGTCACAACCTGCAGGAGCACAGCATCGTTCTGGTGCGCGGCGGTCGTGTGAAAGACCTTCCCGGTGTTCGCTACCACATTGTTCGCGGCACTCTTGACACCCAGGGTGTTAAGGATCGCACCCAGCGTCGTTCGAAATATGGCGCCAAGCGTCCGAAACCCGGTCAGGCTCCCGCTGCCAAAGGTAAAAAGTAAGCCTTTAAGGAAAACGTACTAAAACAATCAAACAAACCGAACTAAAAATCAGTCGTTCGTTTCGTTTGGTCGGCTAAATAAAATATCGGTTGAGTAAATGGCGGCAGCGGTCGCCGTTGAAGCGAAACCTCCGGGTTTCAGATATACAGCCCACCCCGAAAACAGAAGACATAACTCAAGCAACAACAATGAGAAAGGCAAAGCCTAAGAAGCGGGTAATTCTTCCCGATCCCATGTTTCACGACGTAAAGGTTACCAAGTTCGTGAATCACCTGATGTATGACGGCAAGAAGAATACCGCCTTCACCATCTTCTACTCGGCTCTTGAAACCGTCAAGGCCAAAATGCCCAACGAGGAAAAAACCGCTCTGGAAATCTGGAAGCAGGCCCTCGACAATGTAACTCCTCTGGTAGAAGTTAAGAGCCGCCGCGTTGGTGGTGCAACTTTCCAGGTGCCCACTGAAATCCGTGCGGACCGCAAGGAGTCAATCTCTATGAAAAACCTGATCATCTACGCCCGCAAGCGCGGCGGCAAGACCATGGCCGACAAGCTCGCAGCAGAAATCGTTGATGCTTTCAACGAACAGGGCGGTGCATTCAAGCGCAAAGAAGATATGCACAAGATGGCCGAAGCTAACCGCGCATTCGCTCACTTCCGTTTCTAATTTCAGCTCTCCCTTTAGAAAATGGCTAAAAACGACGAACAGCTTAAGCTTACCCGCAACATCGGCATTATGGCTCACATCGATGCCGGTAAGACCACCACTTCCGAACGTATTCTTTTCTACACCGGTCTGACCCACAAAATCGGCGAAGTTCACGACGGCGCCGCTACCATGGACTGGATGGAACAGG
>CAMWSP010000003.1 GCA_947176935.1 uncultured Porphyromonadaceae bacterium
GTGTTACGGAGCTGGCCTCAATGTTTTTAGAGAGGAAGAGCGAGCCCATTTCGGAGAATTTGGCGGCGCTTTCGGTTGTTAGATAGCGCACCGAGCCGCCGCGACTGATGCGGGCCGACATTTCGGGGTGGCGTTCGAGGTAGTTTTCGAGCGATTTGGCCACAATGTCGCCCTGAGTGACGATTTTGACCTCCGGTGGCATGAATTTGCGGATTTTTCGCAGCAGCAGGGGATAGTGGGTGCATCCGAGCAGTGCGGTGTCGATCCGGCGGTCGCGGTTGAGCAGCGTGTCGATATATTTTTCAACGAAGTAGTCGGCGCCGGGATTGTCGAATTCGCGGTTTTCGACCAGCGGCACCCACAGGGGACACTCCTGGCCAACGGTTACGAAGCCGGGATAGAGTTTGGCTATTTCCATGTCGTAGCTCTTGGAGCGGATGGTGCCGGGGGTGCCGAAAATGCCGATATGGCCGGTGCGGGTGTATTGGCCGATGGCTTCGACAGTGGGGCGGATGACTCCGAGGACTCTCCGCTCGGGGGCGATATGGGGCAGGTCGAGCTGCTGGATGGAGCGCAGGGCCTTGGCGGAGGCGGTGTTGCAGCCGAGGATAACCAGCTGGCAGCCGAGTTCAAACAGCCGCTGAACGGCCTGGAGAGTGAACTGATAGACGACCTCGAAGGAGCGGGTGCCGTAGGGGGCGCGGGCGTTGTCGCCCAGGTATAGATAGTCCGGCTCCGGCATGTGGCGCCGGATGGATTCGAGTATGGTTAGGCCCCCATAGCCGCTGTCGAAAACGCCTATGGGGCCCGGGGTACGGATTTCGGAAAGTTTCACTTTATTTGTTTTGCTGCTTGAGCAGGTCGCGGATTTCGGTCAGCAGGACTTCTTCGTTGGAGGGAGCGGGAGCAGGAGCGGGGGCTTCGGCTTCTTTCTTTTTGAATTTCATCATTACGCGCAGGGCCACGAAGATGCTGAATGCGATGATGAGGAAGTCGACAACGTTTTGGATGAACATGCCGTAGTTGAGAGTGACGGCTTCCTTGACAACTTCCTGAGTGGTGGGGTCGAGAACGGCGTCGTGGAGAGTGGCCTTAAGTTCGGTGAAGTTTACGCCACCGGTGAGCAGGCCGACAACGGGCATGATGATGTCGTTGACGAGCGACGAGACGATTTTGCCGAACGCACCGCCGATGATAACACCGACTGCCATGTCGATAACGTTGCCTTTCATAGCAAAGGCCTTGAAGTCTTGAATAAAGCTCATTTTTCGGTTAGGGGGGAGTTAGATGTTAAGTTATTATGTTGTTTATACTTTTTTCATAAAGGAGTCTTTGAAGCCGAGGAAGTAGAGAACGCCGTCGAGTCCGATGGTTGACAGGCTCTGTTCGGCCGTGGCCTTGACTTTCGGCTTGGCATGGAAGGCGATACCGAGGCCTGCGGTTGCGAGCATTGGCAAATCGTTCGCTCCATCACCAACAGCTATGGTCTGCGCAATGTTCACGTTTTCGACCTGGGCGAGGAGCCTGAGGAGCTCGGCTTTGCGGCGACCGTCGACTACTTCGCCGACGTAACGCCCTGTCAGATGGCCGGTTGAGTCGACTTCAAGTTCGTTGGCATAGACATAGTCGAAACCGAATTTTTGTTTCAGGTAGTTGCCGAAGTATGTGAAGCCGCCCGAGAGAATTGCGGTTTTATAGCCGGCGCGTTTCAGAACGTCCATCATCCGCTCGAGGCCTTCGGTGAAGGGGAGGTTTTCGGCAATATCTTTCATGACCGAAATGTCGAGGCCCTTGAGCAGGGCAACGCGCTGGGTGAAGCTTTCGATAAAGTCGATTTCGCCGCGCATTGCGCTTTCGGTTATGGCTTTGACCCGGTCGCCAACACCGGCGCGGATTGCGAGTTCGTCGATAACTTCGGTTTCAATGAGGGTGGAGTCCATGTCGAAGCAAATCAGGCGGCGGGTGCGGCGGAAAACGTTGTCTTCCTGAAAGGAGATGTCGACGTCGTTTTTCGACGCGATTTCCAGGAACCGCCGGCTGAGGCCGAGGCGGTCGGCGGGATTGCCGCGGACGGCCATTTCGATGCAGGTTTTGGACTTGGAGTCGCAGTTGTCGCTTTTGAGCGAGATGCGGCCGGTGAGGCGCTTGATGTTTTCAATGTTGAGCCCTTCGGAGGCTACTTCGGCGGTGAGGCGCGCGATATGGTCGGCGGTGAGCCGGCGGCCGAGCATGGTGATGATCCATCGGCTCTTGCCCTGCATGCTGACCCATTTTTCGTAGTCGTCGACCGCAGTTGGGGTGAAGCGGATGTTCAGGTTCAGCTCGGCGGCTTTGAAGAGCATGTCTTTGAGGATATTGCCGGAGGTTGTGGCGTCGGTCTTGATCAGGATGCCGAGCGAAAGATAGTGGTGGATGGTGCTCTGGCCGATGTCGAGAATCGAGGCGTTATAGTGGCCGAGAATTCCGGTTAGCGCCGACGTTACGCCGGGGCGGTCAACGCCGGTTATGTTGATGAGAATCAGTTCTGTTGAATTATCTGTCATGGTTATGATAAGCGATGAGTCCGGAAATGGGACGTTCTTGAATCTGCTCGATGGTGAAGCCGCGCAGGGAGGCGGCGGCAATCAGCTGCGGGGCCAGGGCCTTGGCCACTCCGCCGATAACGGAGAGGCGCTGCGTCAGCTTATAATAGTTGCTCATTGCGGCAAACAGGGAGTCAAGTTCTTCGCCGATGAGGTCGCTGAGGTGTTCGGCGTGGTCGAGGATGAAGGGCATCAGCGATGCGAGAAACGCGTTGGCTGCGGGGCGGCGATAGACGCGCTCGAGAATTTCGGCGTAGGTCATGCCGAGGAATCTTTCGAGTTCGGGGCGCAGCTTACCGGTTCGGTAAACGAGTCGGAGCAGGCGTTTGCCGAACGAGGCGCCGCTGCCTTCGTCGCCGAGGATGAAGCCGAGCGGGGGCATGTTTGAGGTCAGTTCGCGGCCGTTGTAGAGCGCGGAGTTGCTGCCGGTGCCGAGAATGAGGGCCAGGCCGGGTTTGGAGCCGAACAGGGCGCGGGCGGCGCCGAGCATGTCGGACGCCACTTCTACGCAGGCGCCGGCGGGGAAGGCCGAGGCTACTTTGGAGCACACGTCGGGGCTGACGCATCCGGCGCCGTAGTAGAATATTTCGTCGGGCCGGAGCGGGCCCAGGGCGTCGGCAAATGCCGCGCTGAGCTCGTGGTCGCTGAGCATGAGGGCGTTGATTCCGGGAGTTTCGAAAATGCGCACTGAGCCGTCATCTTCAATGGTGGCCCACTGCACTTTGGTGCTTCCGGCGTCGGCGATAATCTTCACGGTTTCAGAGAATGGCTTTGGTTGAGGTTACGGTGCCGCCGGCAGCGACTGCTTTTATGAGGAGAACGCCCTGAAACGCAGCAGGCAGCAGAAGCATGGGGCCGTTGGCCGATGCTATTTCACGGCCCTGGATGTCGTAGGCCACAATGGAGATTGCTCCGGGAGCGATTACCTTGCCATTACTGACGCGCACGGGGCCGGAGGTCAGTTGGGCGGCTTCGATGGCGCCTTCGTCCTGGCGGGTGTTGGTGTTGGTATAGTTGGCGTCGTAGGTGAACTCAACGGTGTCGCCGGCTTTGAGGTCGGCCATGTCGATGGTTTTGGTTCCGGTGAGGGTGTTGATGGTAATCAGCGGGGAGTCGATTTCGGCGCCGTTGAGGCTGACGTGGAGGTGTTCGATGTCGGAGTTTCCGATTTTGAGTGTGCCGCCCTGGTTGGCCACGAGCTTGGCGGTTGCGATCCGGCCGTTTTTCCAGGATGCGCCGAAGGTTACGTCGCCGGCGGCTTTCAGGCCGTTGATTTCGCCTTGTTTCCAGGTTGAGGGGAGGGCGGGGAGCATGTAGATGCCACCGTTGCGGCTCTGCAGGAGCATTTCGGTAATGCCGGAGCAGGCGCCGAAGTTGCCGTCGATTTGGAAGGGGGAGTGGGAGTCAAACAAGTTGTTGTAGACGCCGGAGCCGTTGGTGTGGGTGGAGCAGAGGGCGTTGCGCAGAATCTTGCGGGCGTGGTCGCCATCCTGAGCACGGGCCCAGAGGTTGATTTTCCAGCCCATGGACCAGCCGGTTGCGCCGTCGCCGCGCAGAATCATGGAGTTTACGGCGGGCTGGAACATTGGGTGGCCGGGTTCGACCTGGGAGTAGGGATAGAGGCACATCAGGTGGCTCATGTGGCGGTGGCCGTCCTGGCCGGCGTTGTAGGCGCTGTATTTCCATTCGCGCAGAATCGGGGTGCCTTTGGCCAGCGAGTTGTTGTTCCAAACCTTGGTGTATTCCTCAGAAGCGAGGCCTCGGTCGAGGTTATCGTAGTAGGCTTGGAGTTTGGCTTTGTCGGCAGCGGAGATTCCGCATGCTTCGAGGCCGAGGGTGTCGATGGCCTTGAGGGTGTTGGAGAAGAGGTCGACGAGAATCTGCTGGGCGTGGGCGGTGGCGTTTTCGGAGCCGGGGCCGTGTTCGGGCGAGTATTCCTTGGGGGCTTCCCAGGAGCCGTCGGCGCCTTTGACGAGGCGTTCCATCCAGAATTCGCAGGTGCTCCAGATTGTGGGGAACGCGCGCTTGAGGAAGTCTTTGTCGAGGGTGTAGTCATAGTGCTGGAACAGGTGGGAGCAGCACCATGCGTTGGCAATGGTGTAGTTGTGCATGAAGGAGCCGGAGCCGCCGAAAATGTTTGATTCGGTGAAGAATGTCCAGCCTTTGGTCTGGCCGGCGCCTTTGGCGAGTTTCTGCCAGGTGTCGTGTTCGGTGGCCTGGCTGATGAGGTAGTTGAGCAGCGGCAGGTGGAGTTCGCTGAGGTTGGTTGGCTCGGCGGGCCAGTAGCACATCTGCAGGTTGATGTTGTTGTGGATGTCGGCGTTCCAGGGGGCGATCTGACCGCCGTAGGGGGCGGCGGCGGTGAATCCGCTCCAGATTCCCTGAAGGTTATTGGGCACGTCGACGCCGCGGCTCGAACCTATGTGGAGGTAGCGGCCATAGTGGAAGTAGAGCTGCTCGAGGAAGCGCACGTTGTTGTCGTCGGCGTTGACGTTGCTCTTGGTGGTGTTTTGGTAGTAGGTGATGAGCTCGTCGGTGGGCTTGTCGTTGACCGAGCCGGTCAGGTCGAAGTCCACGCGGTTGAAAATGGCCTGATAGTCGGCCACATGGTCGGCCAGGACGGCATCCCAGCCCTTGGCGGCGGCGTTTGCCGCGCAGGCGGCTACGTTGCCGGTCAGTGCGTCGGTGTTGGAGGTGAAGTTTGAGGCGTGGAGGTCATAGTCGGTGCCGGCGGCGATAACAACGAAGATCTGGTCGGCGCCTTTGACGGTGATGCCGGTGGCGTCGGCGGTCATGGTTGCGTTAGGACCCGTGGGTACGATTTTGATGCAGCTGGCAAAGGAAACGGTTTCAAATTTGCCGCCGTAGGTAATGGTGCCGTCGGCATTGTAGGTGACGGGCGATTTGATGTAGCCGGCGGCCATGCCGGGCACTTCGGTGAACTTGACGTTAATGGCGCCGGGAGTCGAGGCGGAGAGCAGGGCGGCAACGACGTTGTCGGGGTAGGAGGCGAGGAAGCGGCGGGTGAATACCGTGCCGGCGGCGTTTTCGTAGCTGACGTTGGAGGTGGCGTCGGTCAGGTCGAGGTTGCGCCAATAGTTTTTAACGCCGTTGTCTTCCCAGCCGAAGCCTTCTTCTTCGAGCGAGTTGATTTTCAGCGAGCCGAAGTTTTGGTAGCAGCCATAGTTGGAGCCGTTGTCTTCTTTTTTGCCGGTCCAGAGTGTCTTTTCGTTAACCGAGATGTCTTCCTGCATAACACCGCCGAGAAGCGTTGCGCCGAGCTGGCCGTTGCCGATTGGCAGGCCGAGGTCCATCCATTTCTGGGGGTGCGAGCCGATGGAGTAGGTGGCGGTGGTACCGGGGCGGGTGTACCAGAGGCTCAGTTTGTGTTCGGGGCGATAGGTTGTCGAGCCTTCATAGGCGTATTCTTCGGCGGGGAGGTCGGCCATGGTCATGAATTGGAGCGCGTTGCCGGTTTCGGTTTCGCCGCCGGTCCAGAAGCCGATTTCCTGATGGGCGGCGTTGGCGCCTTGCCAGAGGTTGAAGTAGCCGTTGTAGCCGTTAGGTTTGATTTCGAGAGCGGGCCAGTAGGCGGTCGACGGGGTTTCGCGCAGCGAGAATCCTTTGTCGTAGGGATCGTCCGAGGCATAGAGCCGGGCGTCGTCGCCTGAGCCCTGCGGCTTGAGATATTCACCGTTTTTGTTGACAATCTGGAAGTTGGAGGCATTGCCGACAAGTTTCCAGAGCTTGGAGGGAACGGGGTTTACGGATGCTTCGCGTTTAACCTTGTTGCCGACGCCCTGCGAGGTGACAACGGCCTTGTTGTTGCAGAATTGGATGTAGTACCATTCGGGGTCAGCCTGGTCGGCGGTTGCGAATTCAGGCATTGCCGTGCTGATGAAGTTCAGTTTGTTGTTATTGTCGGCCGAATTCCACTCGCCGAGTTCAACGCCGACGCTTGTGCCGCCCCATTGGTTCATGGCTTTGCCGGCGGAGTTGGCGTTGCGGCGGATTTCCCAGCATTCACCCAGGTCTTTGATGCTCAGCGAAACGGCATCGCTTTCGTTGGACACTGCGGTGAAGCGGTCGCCGGAGAAACCTACGTAGCGGCCGGCGGCACTCTTCATCTTGAAGTCGGAGGGTGTGCCGATAAGTTGCCAGCGCAGCGCGTTGGCGCCTCCGGCGTCGGCGGTGATGAGCTTGCCAACGCCGTTATCTTTCAACACATGGCCACCGGTGGTGAATTTAACCTGATGCCACACCGGCGAGTCGGCCGATGAAAAAGTTGGCTCGTTGGCAGCGGAAACGACCATGGCCGAAATCAGGCCCATGGCACTGAGCAAAGATTTGAAATTGAATTTCATAGAGTGGAAACCGGATATTTTTAATGGTTTAGGGTAATCAGATATTTGAGAATGCAAAGATAGTTAAAAAATCCTTTAGCGCAAAACTTTTGCCGAGTTAATCTTGTTCTAAAGGCAAAACAACAAACGATAAACAAACTAAGTGATATGAAATACATCCAGCCGGAACTTCCCTATGATGCCGCCGCACTTGCTCCTGCAATCAGCGAGGAAACTGTCAGATTTCACTATGGCAAGCATGAGAAAACGTATATCGACAATCTCAACGCTATGATTAAAGATACGCGTTTCGAAAATCTCAGCCTTGAGGAAATCATTACTGAAAGCGATGGCTCTTTGTTTAATAACGCCTCGCAGGCGTGGAACCATATTTTCTACTTCTTTTCGCTCAGCCCCGACGGGGGAGGCGAGCCCGGAGGCGATCTGCGCAAGGCAATCGACCGAGATTTCGGCTCGTTTGAAAAGTTTAAGGAAGATTTCGTAAAGGCCGGAACTTCGCTCTTTGGCAGCGGTTGGGTCTGGCTGGCGGCCGACACTGAGGGCAAGCTCTTTATCCAGGCTACCTCAAACGCCGGCAACCCGATGACTACCGGGCTGATTCCCCTGCTGACATTCGATGTCTGGGAACACGCCTATTATCTGGACTATCAGAACCGGCGCGCCGATGCCCTGAATGCTCTCTGGAGCATTGTTGACTGGGACGTTGTTGAAAGCCGCTACTGATACTGATTTAAGAAAATACAAGAAAGCAATAAGCATAATGTGATGAATGGAGAGAGAGGCACGCGTGAGCGCCCCTCTTTTTCTCGTTTGTCACATTGCTGATTGCTTTCTGCGGTTCAGGCCGCGGCTCCGAAGGCGGGATTATTTTTTGTGTTTGCGCTTCGAGGATGAATGGTAGCCATAGCCGTAGCCATAGTTGCCGTAAATGCCGTGGACCGAGTCGGTTGCGTTGAGAATGAGCGCCAGGTTGTTATAGCGGTGCGAGTCGTAGAGCTGGCGGAGCACCTTGAGGTCGCTCTTTTCGAACAGGCCGCTGCGCATAACGAAGATTGTCATGTCGATATACGGGTTGAGCAGGCGCGCATCGGCCACGATTTCGATAGGGGGACAGTCGAAAACAACGTAGTCGTAGCGTTCGCGCAGTTCGTCGACGAGTTTTTCCAGATTGGGCGAATAGAGCAGCTCGGTGGGGTTGGGCGGAGTCAGGCCTTCGGGCAGGAGGTCGAAGTTTTCAATGCCTTCAATGTTCTTGACAATCAGGTTGTCGAGGTTGGTTTCCTTGCCAATCAGATAGTCTACGATGCCCTTGCGCGGCGAGCCAGCGTTCTGGCTCACGGTGCCTTTGCGCAGGTCGAGGTCAACGAGTATGGTCTTTTTGTTTTTGATTGCGAAAATCGACGCGGTGTTGAGGCTGACAAAGGTCTTACCGGAGCCGGCGTTGAGGCTGACAACCATGATGGTGCGGCCTGATTCCGAGTTCTGGCGATGGTTCATCGAACCCATGAAGTCGATGTTGGTGCGAATCATTCGGAAGGCCTCGTTGGTGATGTCCTTGGCGTGGGGACGCACAAGAATTTCACGCGGACCTGTGGGCTCGGATTTCAGGCGCGAGCTGTGCGAGCGTGCATGTTGCGGAACGTCGGCCAGCGGCACTTCGCCCAAGAAAGGTATGGCCAGGTCTTCGATGTCGCGGCGGGAGCGCACTTTGGTGTTCATGACCTCGCGCAGGTAGATGATGGCCGTTGGAATCAGCAGGCCCATTACGATTGCGAGCAGAAGAATCATTTTCTTGTTGGGCGACGTTGCGTTGGGCGCGCCGTAGGGCTCGGTTATCATGCGGGTGTTATACATCGTGAAGGTCTGCGACAGTTCGTTTTCTTCACGGCGCTGGAGCAGGAACAGGTAGAGGCTTTCCTTTACTTTCTGCTTGCGTTCCTCGCTCATCAGGTATTTGGCCTGACCGGGGGCGGTTGCGAGTTTGTTCTGAGTGTTGCTGTCAACGAGCGAAATGGCTTTGTAGCGCTTGTTGAGGGCCTCGAGGGCGGCGTCGACCGACGAGAGGATGGCGTCGCGGGTACGCATGATGGCGTCGGCTTTCTGGCGCATCATGGGTGACTCCTCGGGGGTGGTTTCCAGACGGAAGTTACGTTCGGAAACGGCGCGGTTATATTCGGTTACCAGTGTCTGGATGTTGGTGCCGCCAATGTCGGCAGTTGCGGGGAGCAGGCGGGTAATGTCGCCCGCAGCGAGTTCGCTCTTGAGGTAGTGGCCTATGGCGATTTCCTGCGAGAGCTGGTTCAGCGCCTTCTGATTTTCGCTGCTTTGGTTGAGATATAGGGTTGCCATGGCATCCATGTCGAGCATGCGGTGCGACGACTTGAACTGGGTGATGTTGCTTTCAACGTTGCCGAGCTCTTCTTCAATCATCATCAGGCGCTCGTCGATAAACTTCGAGGTTGCCATGGCGATTTTGTTGCGGTCGGCAATCCAGAGCTGATTGTAGGCTTCGACTATTTCGGTCAGAATGTTGTCGGCTTTCTTGGTGTTGCCCTCGGTAATCGAGAGGGTTATGATGTTGCCGTTATCTGCGTCGTATTCGCTTTTGACCTGCTCGCACAGGGCGCGTGCGGCGGCTTTCACCGTTTTATGGGCGTAGGTTATGCTTGTTGGAGCGGGGTTGCCCTTGGCGTCGGGCTTATCGATGAATTCGGTGGGTTTGACAATGAATGTTCCCACGGGAGTTTTTACTTCCTGGCCGAACTTGGCTTCAACGGCATCGCCGCTGACTCTTTTGCCTTTTGATTTGAAGCCGGACAGGGTTACACCGGTTTTCGCGTCGTTGATTTTGATTTTGAAACCATAGGAGAGCCTGGGGTCGGCGTTGGTCACGGAGTCGATGCGTTCAACGCTGACTGGCGAGTTCTGGTAGAGCTCAACTTTGCGCAGGCCGCGGCGGGTGGTGTAGACATTGTTGAGGTTCAGGCGACTAACGACCGTTTCCATGATCTGCGGAGAGGTCATGACGAACATTTCGTTGAGCGTTTCGCTCGGAACCGGGTTCACGCCGAGCATTGAAAGGTCGGCGCCGATGCTTTGCGAGGAGTCGTCTTTGAGCAGGATTTCGGTTGAGCGCGTATAGCGCGGAGTGGCGGCAAGCAGGTAGAATACGGCCAGCACGATGCAAACGCCAAGCGAAGCCACATACCAGAGCCATTTGGCTTGCATCTGGCGATAGAGGTCAATTAAAGAAAGGTTTGACTCTTCGGGTTCGGTGGCAGGGGTCTGACCTTTAATTGTTTCTTCCATTATTCGTTGTGTATTCTATTTAGCTTGTTAGCGGCTCAGGGTGATTGCGAAGGTTGCGATTGTGATTGCCAGCGAAGCCAGCGAGGTCCAGAAGCCAACGCTCTTGAAGGTGTTTTCGTTGAGGGTGCTCTGGCCGGAGCGTACTGAGTTGGGTTCTACGTAGATTATGTCGTTCTGCTGAACGTAGTAGGCGGGAGATGAGAGGAAGTCGGTTCCGCGCATGTCGATCTGGTAGGCTTTGCGGGTGCCGTCGGGCTGTTCGCGGAGAACCCACACTTTGTCGCGGCGGCCGTAGATGCTCAGGTCGCCTGCGGCCGACAGGGCTTCGAGCACTGTCATGTCGTCTTTGCTGATGCTGTATTTGCCGGGCTTGGCAACTTCACCGATTGCCGAGAACGACAGGTTGGCGAACTGAACGGTTACGTTCACTGTGTTGTCCTTGACGAGGTGGGCGTTGAGAATGCGCTCTTCAACGGCTTCGGAAATCTGCTGGCGGGTGAGGCCGGCAACGTGGACGGAGCCGATAATCGGAATGCTGATGTTGCCCTGTTTGTTGACGGTGTAGGGGAGAACGGTAGTGTTGTTCTGAACCTGAACGCCAACGCCTTCAATCATTTGCGGGCGGCCGGCACCGGCCATCAGCGACAGGCGAGCGGCGGTTTCGGGATCGGAGGTGCTGACATAAACCATGATTTCGTCGCCGGGCTGAATTTTAATGGGCTCGGCAACTGCCTGGGAAATAGTGGCTTCGGGGGTGAGATTTTGGAAGTACAGCACCTCTTTTTCGGCGCTGCATCCGGTCAGAGTCAGTGCGATGAGCGCTATGCCGCCAAGTGCGGTAAATGCGTGCTTAATCTTGCTGAACATGAGAGGTTTATGTTTGAAGAGGTTCGGTTTATGTGATGATTGTGATAGTGTGCTCTGCGCACACAAGTGTTTAGAGAGCGCAAATTTAAGAAATTTTTGCGTATATAACAACACTCCCGCTATAAAAAACGGGTTATATGTTCTTAATCATGGAGAATCGGCGTTTTCCGCGTAAAAAATATTCCACCAGAATGTTCGGTCGCGTGGCAATGAGGTTTTGGGTGGCGTTGGCCGGTTTGGCGTCGGGTGCCATGCGCCGGTAGTCGTTGTGGGCTTTCAGAATGGCTTTGGCGTCGGCGAAATTCAGCGAGGCCACGCTCTTTGCCCAGGCTATGGTGTCGAGCAGTCGGCGCCGGTTGAGCGCGCTGCGCCGGTCGGCTTCGGGCAGGTTTTTGTGGAGCAGCAAAAGATTATTGCGGAAGTTCAGGTAGGTTTTGCGCGGGTTGCCCATGGGGAGCGAACCGCCGCCCAGATGCTCTACCTCGGCTGCCGGAACCACTGCGATTTCCATTCCGGTAAGGCGCATGCGCCAGCAGAGGTCGATTTCCTCCATGTGGGCAAAGAAGCTCTCGTCGAGCCCTCCGACGGCGCGGTAGGCCTCGGTGCGCACCATCAGCGCGGCGCCGGTGGCCCAGTCGCAGCGCATGGGAGAATCGTATTGCCCGGAGTCGGTTTCGACTGTCGAGAAGATGCGGCCGCGGCAGAATGGATAGCCGTTGCGGTCAAGGAATCCGCCTGCGGCGCCGGCGTATTCAAATTTTTTCGGGTTGTGCCAGCTCAGGATTTTAGGCTGGCAGGCACCGACTTTAGGCTCCGATTCCATGAAGTCGAACAGGATGCGGTCCCAGCCCTTGCGCGGCGCCACATCGGAGTTGAGCAAAATGGTGTAGGGCGTGGTTATCTGCTCCAGCGCCAGATTGTAGCCACCGGCGAAACCATGGTTTTCGGAGAATTCGATGGTTGGCAGGCCGAGCCAGCGCACATAGTCGAGCGAGCCGTCGGTCGAGCCATTGTCGGCCACTATGACTTCCGACAGCTCCAGGTCGGTGGCCTCCAGAACCCGCGGCAGGTACTCTTTGAGCAGGTTCATGCCGTTCCAGTTGAGAATAACAACGCTTATTTGCTTCATACAACGGTAGCTAAGAATTTATCGGCATCGTCGCTGAGCGAGTCGAGCCTTACGTTGACAACTTTGTTGGCCAGGTCGGGGCGCTGTCCGGCCAGTTCTATGCGCAGGTAATTATCTGTGAATCCGCCGGCTTTGCCGTGGCTGACGTGTTCAATCAGCGCCGGACGCACCTGCCCGACAAAAGGCTCGGAAAAGGCGCGCTGCTTGGCGGTGGAAACGTTGGTCATTACCTGCATGCGGCGGTGCTTTTCCTCCTGACTGACAACGAGGTCTATGTCGGTCAGGGCGCGGGTTCCGGGGCGTTCGGAGTAGGGGAACACATGGAGCCGCGAAATCGGCAGGGATTCCACAAAGTCGCGGCTTTGGCGGAACAGTTCGTCGCTTTCGCCGCGGGCGCCGACTATCAGGTCAACTCCGATAAAGGCATGGGGCATGGCGGCTTTGATTTTGTTTACCTTGTCGGCAAACAGGTCGGTGCGGTAGTGGCGGCGCATCAGGCGCAGAACCTCGTCGGAACCACACTGCAGCGGGATGTGGAAGTGGGGCATGAACCGGCGGCTACCGGCCACGAAGTCAATGATTTCGTCTGATAGCAAATCGGGCTCGAGCGAGCTGATACGGTAGCGCTCAATGCCTTCGACCTTGTCGAGCTCGCGGCAGAGGTCGAGGAAGTTTTTGTCGGTTCCGTTGCCGAAGTCGCCTATGTTGACTCCGGTGATAACTATTTCCTTGCCACCCTCGGCGGCCACCTGCCGCGCCTGCTCGACCAGCTGCTCTATGGAGCCGGAGCGCGAGCGCCCGCGGGCAGCCGGAATGGTGCAGTAGGTGCACCAGTAATTGCAGCCATCCTGCACCTTGAGGAAATAGCGGGTCCGGTCGCCGCGCGAGCATGAGGGCATGAATTCGCGCAGGTTCTTAGAGGGTTCGACCGGGTCGGGTGCGGCGCCGCAAACGAAGTCGGCAATGCGCAGTTTGTCGTTGATACCTACTACCATAGCCACTCCGGGCAGAGCGGCGACCTCGACCGGGCGCAGCTGGGCGTAGCAGCCGGTGACTATTATCTGCGCCTGAGGGTAGCGGGTGTGGAGCGACCGGATGAGCCGCCGGCATTTGCGGTCGGCTTCGGCGGTTACGGAGCAGGTGTTGACTATGCAGAAGTCGGGCGTTTCGCCGGGGTTTATACGCGCAACACCGCGGTCAGCCAAAGCTGCCGCGATGGTGCCGGTCTCGGCGAAGTTGAGCTTGCAGCCGAGTGTGGAATAGGATGCTTTCAATTATTTGATAGCGTTTGTAACTTTCAGGTTTGTGATTTTGGAGTTGAAGTTGCCGGCTTGGTCGAGCGGGAACACCAGGGTGCGCACCTGAGCCATTTTCTTCTTCATGTCGTAGGAGAGCCAGCGAACGTTCAGGTCGTCAACCAGTTTGCCGTTGACGTAGAACTTGGTGCCTTCGTTGTTGCCGGTGACTTTAACGTGAATCTTTTCGCCGGGGCGAACGTCGTGGCGGAAAGTGTTGAGGTGGCCTTCGCGCGAGAAGCCCATAAGGCCTTCGATGGGGTCACAGAGCCAGAAGGTTGCGTTGGGGCTTTCGAACAGTTTGGTGCCTTTGGCTTCGCTGGCGCCTTCGAGGTCGAATTCAACAGTGTAGTCATAGCCGATTTCTTCCAGGGGGAGCTTCGATCCGGGTTTAACTACGTCAATGGCAAGCACTTCGCTTACTTCGCCGGGTTTGCCCTGGCGGGCGAGGTAGTTCACACCGGGGGCTTCAATCATTTTCGAGCTGCGTTCAATGAATTCGTCGTAGGGCACGCTGACGTTTTCGGCACTCCAGGTTTTGGCGGCCATGGTGGGGAGAGCGTGCTTTACGCGGTGAGCTATATCCTTAACGGTCAAGCCGTTGTTGGGGTGGTCGTTCCACACGGCAAACATGCCGCCGCGGATGCTCTGCTTGGCGGTGTCGGGGCTGAAAGTGATGTTGCCGATGGTGGCGGGGGTCCACTTGTCGTAGAGCAGTTTTGTGTTCAGATAGTCGTAGTAGTAGCCGGCTTTGGGCACGATGTAAACCCAGCCGTCGGGAATCGCAACCAGCTGATAGCCAAGCTCAATCATGTCGCGCGGGTTGGCGTAACCGTTGCTCCAGGCATACATCAGAACGTTGTCGGTCTGTACGGGAGTTTTGCCTTTTGCGTGTGTCAAAGAGCCCCAAATTGCGGGCATTTTTCCGAATTTTGTGGTATATTTTATGTATTTATCGGTAAACGCGCGGAACTGTTCCATGGTCAGCGAGTCGCCCTGATATTCGTCGGTGCCGATGTGGAAAATGGGGCCGGAGAACACGGGGTCGTCGCCGCCGATGTATTCGGCAATCAGAGTGTCGAGGAATTCATAGGTCTTGGGATTGTTGATGTCGAGATGGTCGCGGCCGTTGCGTCCGGAGCTGGCGATTTCGGGGATATATTTTGTGAATGCCAGCGAGTGGGCGGGGAAGTCGAATTCGGGAATGATTTCAACGCCTTTGGAGGCGGCATATTTGATGAGGTCGCGGAATTCCTGCTTGGTGTAGGAGCCGTCGCGGGCGGTCAGGCCGGGGAACTTGTCGGACTCCATGCGGAACGCCGACTGGGTTTTGTCCCAATCATTGTCGAAGTAGTAGGGGAAGCCGTTGTCGTTAAGGTGAATGTGCAGGGTGTTCATCTTGTAGTAGCTCATGGTGTTGATCAGAGCATAGATGTAGTCCAGCGGAATGAATTTGCGGCCGGTGTCGAGCATGAATCCGCGCATGCCATATTGCGGAGCGTCGGCGATGGTGCCCACGGGGAGGGCCAGGCCGTCGGCGGAGTTCTCGGTCATTTGCAGCAGGGTGCGGGTTGCCCAGTAGAGGCCTTCGGCGGTGGGTGCGGAGAGCAGAACGCCGGTGGGGGTTACGCTGATGGTGTATGCCTCGCTGTTGGCAGCCTTTTTGTCGGCTTTAATCTGCAGCGAAATGTCGCCTTTCTTGGCTTTTTCGGCAACTACGGGGAGCTCGGTGCCGGTAAGGGTGGTGTAGTCCTGACCCAGCTGACGGGCGATTTCCTGAACCGCAGGGTTCTTGGGGTCGGCAACGATGCGCGTTGCGCCGGCCTGGGGGGTAAACATTCCGTTGCCGCCTTTCCAAGTGGCAACTTCGGGAACGGTAAACGGTTTGGGGTTAGCGGCGAAGGTTGCCGAGGTGCCCGCCAGCAGCAGGGCCGCGAGCAAAGTAGATTTGATGTTCATGATTGAATTTATAGGTTATTTTCCGCAAAGGTACGCAAAAAAACTCGAATCTCCCAATTCCCGCCGGAATTTTCAGCCATTTATAAGGTATTCATCAACTATGGCCGGATCGCCGAGCATTGACAATAAGGAGCCCGGCCGGCGGAAATCAGCGTATGTTTGGCTTCTTATGAATCTGGTGAATGCTTCGTAGGTCGGTATATTCAGGGTTTTGGCCAAACGGCACACTATGGTTCCAGTCTGGCTGGCCGTAAGAATCCGGTGCAAAATTTTTTCTCGTTCACTCATCGGGGCTTATGTTTTTGCAATCAATGAATTCCAAATATTTATCCACTATTTCCTGATTAAGAAGGCAAATCTGGTTTGTGGGCTTAAAGTACTTTAACCTTTTCAGAGCGTCTTCGGCGGAAATAAATCCTGTCATAAAGAGTCGGACCGTGTCAATGACCCGATCATCGGCCACGCCACCTTCAATATAGTCCAATCCCTGCCAGGGTTTTTCGCCGAGCCTGCTTAGGGTTACGAACTCAAGCCATTCCCGATCATATTGCTGAAAGATTCTGGAAGTGCAATTTTTCAGCAATTCGCGCTGCTTAAGATGATAGATGTTTACGCATGGTGCTTCGCGCCGGTTTGCCGAAATGTTGTTTGCCCAATCTTTAGCCTGGCTATAAATGGCGGTAACGTAGAATCCAGGACCGAAATCGAGATTCAATCTGCCGTAGTCAACCTTCGGAGAGGGAATAATATCGGTGCCACCATGGTAAACAGTCAGCACATCGTAGAGTTCCATATTTGTGGAGAGGCTTTTAGTGGTTGTTGAGGTATTCTCTGAGATATTCGAGGATTGTTTCCATGCTCTGAGTATGGAGGGTGTCGTAGTGTTTGAGGATGTATCCCTCGGTCATATCCGCCGCTTCCATTTTGTCGAGCATTGTCAGGTAATCGCACTGTTCTGCTTCGGCCAATGCTTCGACGCATTGAGAAAGAAAGCCGAATTTGACTTCCTCTTCAGATAGCCTGATATATTTTTCGTTGGTGTTGGGGTCTACAATCTCTTTCATAACTAAAACGAATCAGGCGCAGGCACGACGGCCTGCGCCTGATTATTAGGAGTTATCGAATGTTCGAGAGAAGGGGTTAGTCTTCGATGGCGGCCTGCGCAGCGGCTACGCGGGCGATGGGCACGCGGAAGGGCGAGCAGCTGACGTAGTTCATGCCGAGTTTTGCGCAGAACTTAACGGAGCTGGGTTCGCCGCCGTGTTCGCCGCAGATACCTACCTTGAGGTCTTCGCGGGTTGCGCGGCCTTTCTTCACGCCCATTTCAACGAGCTGGCCAACGCCTTCCTGGTCGAGCACTTCGAAGGGGTCAACCTTGATGATGCCGTGTTCCTTGTAGAATTTGAGGAACTTGGGAGCGTCGTCGCGGCTGAAGCCGAAGGTCATCTGGGTGAGGTCGTTGGTGCCGAACGAGAAGAATTCGGCCACGGAGGCGATTTCGTTGGCGGTGAGTGCAGCGCGGGGAACTTCGATCATGGTGCCTACCAGGAAGGGGAGCGATTCGCCCTTTTCGGCGAATACCTTAGCGGCAGTTGTGCGGATAACTTCGTTCTGGTTCTGGAGTTCCTTGAGCGAGCCAACCAGCGGAATCATGATTTCGGGCTTCACGTCGATGCCACGGGCTTTGACGGCGAGAGCGGCTTCGATGATTGCGCGGGTCTGCATTTCGGTGATTTCGGGGTAGGTGATGCCCAGACGGCAGCCACGGTGGCCGAGCATGGGGTTGAATTCTTCGAGGGAGTCAACTTTGGCTTTGACTTCTTCGAGGGTGAGGCCCATCTTTTCGGCGAGTTCTTTCTGGGTTGCGGTCTGATGAGGCACGAATTCGTGCAACGGCGGGTCGAGCAGACGGATGGTAACGCCGTAGCCGTCCATGGCTTCGAAGATGCCTTCGAAGTCGCCACGCTGCATGGGCAGGAGTTTGGCCAGGGCTGCGCGACGGCCTTCAACGTCGGAGGCGAGAATCATTTCGCGCACGGCGTCGATGCGGTTGCCTTCGAAGAACATGTGTTCGGTGCGGCAGAGGCCGATGCCCTGAGCGCCGAACTTGCGGGCCTGCTTGGCGTCGCGGGGGGAGTCGGCGTTGGTGCGCACGAGGGTTTTGGTGTACTTTGAGGCGAGGTTCATGATAGCAGCGAAGTCGCCGTCGAGTTCGGGTTCGGTGGTGGGCACCTGGCCGTCGTAAACGTCGCCGGTCGAGCCGTTGAGCGAAATCCAGTCACCTTCGTGATAGGTTTTGCCGCCCATGGTAACGGTCTTGGCTTTGTAGTCGATCAGGATTTCGCCAGCGCCGGAAACGCAGCATTTGCCCATGCCGCGTGCAACTACGGCTGCGTGTGAGGTCATGCCGCCGCGCATTGTCAGGATGCCCTGTGCAACGGCCATGCCGCGGAGGTCTTCGGGCGAGGTTTCGATGCGGACCAGAATAACTTTCTTTTTCTTTTCAGCCCAAGCTTCGGCTTCGTCGGCGGAGAATACGATCATGCCGGTAGCGGCGCCGGGCGATGCGGGCAGACCCTTGGCGGCAACTTTGGCGTGTTTGAGCGATGCTTTGTCGAACACGGGGTGGAGCAGCTCGTCGAGCTTCTGGGGTTCCATGCGGAGCAGGGCGGTCTTTTCGTCGATTTCGCCGGCGCGGAGAAGGTCCATGGCGATTTTCACCATAGCGGCGCCGGTGCGCTTGCCGTTACGGGTCTGGAGCATCCAGAGTTTGCCGTCCTGAATGGTGAATTCCATGTCCTGCATGTCTTTGTAGTGGTCTTCGAGCTTGTGGGCGATGGCGATGAGCTCGGCGGCGCAGGTGGGCATGGATTCTTCGAGCGAGGGATATTTTTCAACGCGCACTTCTTCGCTGATGCCCTGGAGGGCAGCCCAGCGGCGTGAGCCTTCAACGGTTATCTGCTGAGGGGTGCGGATGCCGGCAACCACGTCTTCGCCCTGGGCGTTGATGAGGTATTCGCCGTTGAAAATGTTTTCGCCGGTAGCGGCGTCGCGGCTGAATGCCACGCCGGTTGCGGAGTTATTGCCCATGTTGCCGTAAACCATTGCCTGAACGTTGACGGCGGTGCCCCATTCTTCGGGAATCTGGTTCATGCGGCGGTAGAGGATGGCGCGTTCGTTCATCCAGCTGTCGAACACGGCGCAGATGCCACCCCAGAGCTGTTCCCATGCGGAGTCGGGGAAGTCTTTGCCGGTAAAGTCCTTAACGGCGGCTTTGAATTCTTTTACGAGAGTCTGGAGGTCTTCAACGTCGAGTTCGGTGTCGAGCTTAACGCCTTTGGCTTCCTTCATTTTGTCCATGATTTCTTCGAAGGGATCAACGTCGGTCTTCGATTTGGGCTTCATGCCGAGAACAACGTCGCCATACATCTGAACGAAGCGGCGGTAGGAGTCCCATGCGAAGCGGGGGTTGCCGCTCTTTTCGGCGAGCGAGGCAACGGTTGCGTCGTTCATGCCGAGGTTCAGAACGGTGTCCATCATGCCGGGCATTGAAGCGCGGGCGCCGGAACGTACGGAAACGAGCAGGGGGTTGGTGGGGTCGTTGAATTTGCGGCCGGTGAGTTCTTCAACGTGAGCGATGGCCTTTTCAACGTCTTTCTGAATGCGTTTAACTACTTCGTCGCGGCCATACTGGGTGTACTCGGTGCAGACTTCGGTTGTGATGGTGAAACCGGGAGGCACGGGCATGCCCAGAAGGTTCATCTCGGCGAGGTTAGCGCCTTTGCCACCGAGCAGATTGCGGTCGTTGGCATTGCCTTCGGCTTTACCGTTGCCGAATGTATAGACTCTCTTCATAGGTCTTGATTGTGGTTATTGTTGTGATGATTAAAGTATAGAGTTTGAATTATTCTGCAAATATAGGAACTTTTTCGGGAATAGTCAACATTTCGGCCAAAAAATTGCACTTATAGGCGAAAAACAATGAGAGGACCGCTTATGGCGGTCCTCTCTGAAGTTATTTGGGGATAGGTTGAATTAGCGGTTGAAAACTTTAACGCCGTCAACGATGAAGATGCCCTTGCCGGCTTTGTTTACGCGGCGGCCCTGGAGGTCGTAGATGCCGTTGGCTTTAGCCTTCGAAGCGGCAACTTCGCTGAGACCACCCTGCTGTTCGGGGTAAACGAGGAATGCGTTGGTGTCGGCATACCAGTTGTTGGAGGTGGGGGTCCAGTCAACGAAGTTATAGTCAGAACCGGCGGAACCACGGTGTATATTGCCGGTGTAGCGGTAAGTATCGTACTTGCCGGTGCCGGGGTTCATGACGTAGTAGTCATATTCAGCGTGCAGGCGAACCTTGTTTTCAACGTCGAGTTCAAGACCGGCAGCGCCAATCAGTTCGAGCTCGTCTTCATTGGGCTGATACTGGCCTTCTTCGTTGGGGCAAGCCTGGAAAGTGAAGGGGCAAGCCAGGTCGGGGTCATCGGTAGTGGCCCAGCCATATTCTGTAATGCCGTTGGCATCACCGAGATATTCGTCGCCGCCGAGGAAGGTGTACATGTCGTGGTGCTGGCGGATGTAGCAGTTGTTGGTGGGGTTATAGAGCTTGAAGTAGGCGGTGCCGGGAATGTGAATGAGCTCCCAGATAGCGTCTGCTCTTTCGTAGTTTTCCTCAAGCATAGGAACTACACCCATGCCGTAGTAATCTTCGAAGGTGGGGTCTTCGTCGCAATAAACAGGCGAGGAACCCTGGCGATAGTAGATGCTGCCGCCGGCGCAGAGGAATGCGTTGCCGAGCTGGAGGTCGGGATCGACGGTTTCACCTTCGTTGACGAACTTGTTGAGGTCGCGGAGGGCAAGCTGGTTCTGGAAGCGAACCTGGCAACCTTGGCCGACGAGAGCTGCAGCTTCGGCGAGCTTCTGGTCTACGATAGCCTGAACGGTAGCAACGTATTCATCGCGGGTGCCGGGGTCCTTAACTTTGGAAAGGTCAGCACCTTCGCCATTCCAGTTTTGGCAGAACTGCTGGATTGCACGCAGCTGACCCTGAACTTCGGGATACCAGATAGCAGGAACTTTCAGCCAGCCTTCAATGGTGCTGATGTTGTTTCTGAACAGCAGTTTTGCATTTTCCATGGCTTTGTTTCGGAAACCTTCTTCAATAACAATGGTGTAGCGTTCCTTGGCGGCGTTGGCGTCGGCTTCGGAAGCTTCGTTAACGAAGAAGATAGAGCCGTTGTTTTCCCAGTGGTTCTTGTTGGAGGTGGTGGTTACGGGCGACCAAGTGCGGTCAACACCGGCGAAGCCATAGCGGTTGTAAACAACGTTGCCGTTGTCGTTGCGAACGGTGTCGCCGTTTTCGTCGAACTGGGGAGCATAGATGGCGATGTTGACATAGTTGTTCATGTCAAGACACTGGTTGCGGTGGTCAGCATCGTTCGAGATGGTATCTTTCAGTGAGAAAGCGAAAGCGGCATCGAAGTCTTCGGGGGTGAGGTGCTGGAGAATGGCTTCGCACCAGTCTACGGTGTCCTGAGTAGCCTCGAAAGCGGGCTTAACGGGCAGAACATAGTAGCGGTTGGTGGTGCTCATGTTGAAGTCCATGTTGGAGCGGCTGTAGCCAACTGCATCCTGAGCGGTTTTAGCAGTGGTGGCAACCGAACCAGAAATCACGGCGTTCTTAATCAGAACGGTGCCGGGATAAGCACGGCCACCGGCTACGAAGTACCAATATTCAGTATCCGAACTCTTGATTTCAGTGATGCCGTTTTTGATGCCGTTGGCGTCGACGCTCTGAAAGGGAGAGAAATCGAAGCCTTCGTCATTAGCGAACGAGAGCCACCAGTTACCGCCGAGGTTCGAAAGACCCATGTAGGGGCGGTCGGAGATTTTGGGGGTGGGGGTTACGCCGTCGGCCTGGAAAGCGGACTGATAGAAGCCGCCGCGGTCGGTGTTTACGGAGTCACCGTCCATGTTTCTCAGGGTACCGTTGGTGTAGTCAAGACGCATGGCGCGCATGTTGCGGATGCGGTAGTAATAATAAGTGCCGGCCTTTTCATCGCTCAGCTTCAGGCCGTTAACAACGTCCTGAGCATACATCGAGCCTGCGCATAAGGCGAGCATGGCAAGAAGAGTAAATTTCTTCATGGTGATGATAATTGAATGATTAGTAAATGATTAGAATTTTAATTTTAGGGTAAGGAGATGGCGATATTGCGGGAATATCCACTCGCAAATTTACACATTTTTTTACTGATTGCAAATTTTTTAGAAAAATAATTATCTCAGCCCCGTAATTTTAACAACTTTAGCACGGAAGTCGGTGGAATTTAACATTTTCTCTAAAGGGATGTGCAATCGGTAGCGCCAGTAGTGGTTGGGGTCGGCGGGTATATTTATCTGCTCCTCGGCCGCTTGGGCGCGACGCAGTTCGCCCGAAGCGGCGAGCCAGTCCTGAATCGGGAATATGGCGAGCATTGCCGGCGATTTGGCGTGGGTTTCGAGGAACGATTCGCAGGCGCGGGGCGAGGAGTCGAGGCCTTCGTTTTCGAGCCATAGGCGCAGCGGGGGCATGTCGTGGGTGGAGGTGGTTGCCACGTTCATGCGGGAGTAGGCGAGCGGGTCGGCCAGACTGACGCCGAACTGCTTGGGCATGCGCTGCACCTCAAGGGCCAGAATGCGCTCCGAGTCGAGCACTCCGGGCACACAGGCGGGAATCATGCCGAGGTCTTCGGCGCAGGCCAGCATGGGGGTGGCGTTGACCAGCGCAGGGAGTTTCAGCAGGGCCGATTGGCGCCAGAAGTCGTTGTGGCGGTGGTAGAAAAAGTGCTCGTGGATAGCGCGGTAGGCCTGCTGCTGCGCGGGGTCGAGCTGTTGGAAAGCTTCGGTGTCGAAGCCCATTATGCGCGGATGGTAGAGTCCGGGAGAGCGCGGGTCTTCAATGAAGAGCAGGTCGGTGGGGGAGCCGGCCGGAGCCTGAGCCATTGCGGGGTTGAATTCGAATCCGAAGGCGGATTGCATTTCGGCGGGCAGCATGGGGAGCGCCGGCGAAAAATGGCCGAGCAGGCCGGAGCTTACGCCGGCCGGAATTTCCCAGATGCGGAAAAAGCCGAGAATATGGTCGATGCGGTAGGCGTCGAAATATCTGGCCATGGCTCCAAGGCGGCGGCGCCACCATTTGAAGCCGTCGGAGGCCATGCGCTGCCAGTTATAGGTGGGGAATCCCCAGTTCTGGCCGTCGGCGGCAAAGGCGTCGGGCGGAGCGCCGGCCGAGCTGTCGAGGTTGAAGAGTTCGGGGTATTGCCAGGCGTCGACGCTGTCGGGGCTGACGCCGATGGGAATGTCGCCCTTGACGGCCACTCCGCGCGAGCGCGCATAGCGGCAGGCGTCGAGCAACTGCAGGTGGAGGTGATATTGCAACCAGGCGTAGAACAGGAAGTTGCCGTCGGCGTTTTGCAGCGCCAACTCGGCCACCAGGCCTGGCGAGTAGGGTTCGCGGCGTCCGGCATCGCGCAGCACCGAGTAGGCGCAGTAGGGCAGGAGCCATTCGGCGTTTTCGGCCACGAAGTCGGCAAATGGCCGCGAGGCGGTTTCTTTGCGGCCCGACTCATTATAGATTGCACGCGCGTAGGCTTCTTTCAGCGCGATAACGGCCGGATAGTCGACCGAGTCGGCGGCGTTGAGGCGCAGGCGCTCCTGCTCGAAGCATATGCGGGCTTCGGGGTCGGGGAGGTCGCCGAGCAGCTGCGGGCGCAGGTAGAGCGGATGGAGCGCGAAGGAGGATATGGCGCTGTAGGGGTAGGAGTCGCTGCTGGAGCGGGTCATGGTGGTGTCGTTGACCGGCAGAATCTGAATTATTTGCTGGCCGGTTGCGGCGGCCCAGTCAACCAGGAGCTTGAGGTCTTCGAAGTCGCCGCAGCCGCAGTCGGCTTCGGAACGGAGCGAGAACACCGGCACCGCCACTCCGGCGGCGCGCCAGGGTTCCTTGCCTCGGAAATCGAGCGGCCCGGGGGCGTTGATGCGGCGGTTGGGGCCTTCTTCCCATTGGTGTTCGTCGCCGCAGACAATCACGAACTTGAATTCAGTGTCGGCCGGCAGCGAGTCGGGGAGGTCGAGGGTCCAGAGCGGTATGCCCGAGCGCTTCATTTGCGGGGCTGCCGCAGGGTTCCAGTTGCCGAGCAGGGGGTGGGAGCCGCAGCAAACAACGCTTTGGGCCGGCTGCAGCAGGGGAGTCAGAACGCGGATAATGGCCATGGCAATTAGCCGCACTTGCTGGTTCCGCAGGAGGTGCAAACAAGGCAGCCTTCCTGGTAGACGAGGGTTTCCTGGCCGCAGTTAGGACACTTATGGCCGCTGGCCGAGGTGCCGCTGGGCACATATTTTTTCAGCGCGCGTTCAACGCCGGCTTTCCAGGTGTTGATGCTTTCGGAGTTGAGCTGCAGGCCGTCGACCATCTTGATTACCTGGTCGATGGGCATGCGGTAGCGGAGCACACCGGAAATCAGCTTGGCGTAGTTCCAGAATTCGGGGTTGAACTTGTCGGAGAGGCCTTCGATGGTTGTTTTGTGGCCGCGCTTGTTGACGAACTGGAAGTCGTAGCGCTTGTTGCCGTCTTCATCGATGGTCTTGATGATGTTGCCTCGGGTAACCGACTTGGGGAGGAACAGGCCGTCTTCATCGTCGTTGAGGCCGGTGAAGATTTCGTAGGGGCGACCGTCGACCAGGCCGATAAAGGCAATCCATTTTTCCTTGTTGTTCTGGAAGCGCACAACGTCGGCTTCGAGCGACACGGGGCGCTTTTGCAGCAGCGGGCCTGCGCCTTCGGCTTTTTTCTTGTCTTCTTTGTTTTTGGGGGTGATGGCGTTGAGCACACCGGAGCGCGAGCCGTCGCGATAAACCGTGCAGCCCTTGCATCCGGCTTTCCATGCGCGCAGGTAGAGCTGATTGACGGTTTCCTCCGAAATGTTGGCCGGCAGGTTGATAGTTACGGAAATGGAGTGGTCGACCCACTTCTGCACGGCGCCCTGCATGTTGACTTTTTCGAGCCAGTCGATTTCGTTGGCGCTGGCGCCGGCATAGGGCGAGCGGGCCACCAGTTCGGCGATTTCTTCGGCGGTCATCTTGGCGGAGGGTTCGATGCCCTGCACCTTCATCCAGTCGAGGAACTTGGGGTGGTAAACGATGTATTCTTCGAATGCGTCGCCCGATTCGTCGACGTAATCGACGTGGACGTCCTTATCGTTGGGGTTCACCTTGCGGCGGCGCAGGTAGACGGGCATGAACACCGGCTCGATGCCCGACGAGGTGCGGGTCATCAGCGACACGGTGCCGGTCGGGGCTATGGTGAGGCAGGCGATGTTGCGTCGGCCGGAGCGCTCCATGCGTTCCTTCAGGGCGGGGTCGGCGTCGAACAGACGGTTGATGAACGGGTTATTCTTTTCGCGTTCGGAGTCGTAAACCTCGAATTTGCCGCGCTCCTCGGCCATGGTGACCGACGAATTGAAGGCGGCCAGGGCAACCGCGCGGTGAACGCTGACGCTCATGTCGGTGGCTTGGGCGGTGCCGTATTTCAGGCCCAGGGCGGCAATCATGTCGCCCTCGGCGGTGGTGCCCAGTCCGGTTCGGCGGCCCATGAGGGTGCGGGAGCGGATTTTTTCCCAGAGGTGGCGTTCGGAGTGCTTCACGTCGGCATCTTCGGGGTCGGCGTCGATTTTGGCGAGTATGGCGTCGATTTTTTCGATTTCGAGGTCGATGAGGTCGTCCATGAGGCGCTGGGCCTTGGCGGCATGGTCGGCCAGGCGCTCGAAGTTGAAGCGGGCCTGAGGGGTGAAGGGGTTGTCGACGTAGCTGTAGAGGTTGATTGCCAGCAGGCGGCAGCTATCGTAGGGGCAGAGGGGAATTTCGCCGCAGGGGTTGGTTGAGATGGTGCGGAAGCCGAGGTCGGCGTAGCAGTCGGGGAGCGATTCGCGGGTAATGGTGTCCCAGAACAGCACTCCCGGTTCGGCTGATTTCCAGGCGTTATGAACAATCTTGCCCCAGAGCTTGGCGGCGTCGGTTTCGCGGGTTACCTGCGGGTTGGGCGAGTCGACGGGGAACTGCTGGATGAAGGGAGTGGCGGCTTCGGCGCAGCGCATGAATTCGTCGGTTATGCGCACGCTGACGTTGGCGCCGGTGATTTTGCCTTCGGTGAGTTTGGCGTCGATGAAGGCTTCGGAGTCGGGGTGGACAATGGAGGTTGTGAGCATCAGCGCTCCGCGGCGGCCGTCCTGGGCCACCTCGCGTGTGGTGTTGCTATATCGCTCCATGAAGGGGACGAGGCCGGTGGAGGTGAGGGCCGAGTTCTTGACGGGCATGCCTTTGGGGCGGAGCTGGCTCAGGTCGTGGCCTACGCCGCCGCGGCGCTTCATGAGTTGCACCTGCTCTTCGTCGAGCTTGAGAATGGCGCCGTAGCTGTCGGCGGGGTCCTCGAGGCCGATGACGAAGCAGTTGCTGAGCGATACGGTCTGAAACGGGTTGCCGATGCCCGACATGGGCGAACCCTGCGGAATCAGATAGCGGAAATCCTTGAGGAGGGAGTAGATTTCCTCTTCCGACATCGGATTGGGATATTTGGCTTCCATGCGGGCGAATTCAGAGGCAAGACGCCGGTGCATATCGTCGGGAGTGAGTTCGTAGATGTTGCCGAAGCTGTCTTTGAGGGCATATTTCGAGGCCCAGACGCGGGCGGCGAGTTCGTCGCCGTTGAAATAATTGAGCGTTGCGGAGTGAACTTTCTCCGGGTCAACGGGTATGTGTGATGATTGAGGTTCCATAATTGGCGCAAATTTACGCAAAAAATATTATTTACTCAATTTTTTTCACTAAATTTGCGCCAATTATGGAAGAGAACAAAAAACCGAATTTCGCGCCGCTGATTGCCGGCGCCGTGGTGGCCGTAGTAGTGATCGGCACCTTAGTGTGGCTTTTCATCAGCCAGAAGCAGCAGGCCGAAGAGGCGATGCTCAAAGTTCAGGAACTCGAGCTGGCCAACGAGCAGTTGCAGCTGTCGAACGAATACGACGAGCTGTCGGCCTCGTTCGTGCAACACGAAGGGCAGATGGTGCTGTTTAATAACGACAGCATCCGCGCCGAGTATGAGGCCGCCAAAAACAAGGTTGAGGAACTGCGACAGGAACTCAAGCAGCGCGACAAGCTCTCGCAGCAGCGCATAGCCGAACTGCAGAAGGAAATCGCCACGCTCAAGGAAATCATGCGCCACTACGTTGAGCAAATCAACGAGCTCAACCAGCAGAACCAGGAGCTGCGCGAAAAGAACGAAACCCTGGAGCAGAGCAACCGCCAGCTGAGCAACCGGGTGGCCGAAACGACGTCGAAAAACCAGGTGCTGACCCAGCGCATGGAGCTGGCCGAGAAGCTCAACGTGAGCAGCGTGAGCCTGCAGGCGCTGAACTCCAAGGGCAAGACCGAAAAGAAGGTTAACAAAGCCAAGCAGCTGGCCGTTACGTTCACCATTCCGCAGAACAATTCGACTCCCGTTGGGCGCAAAACCATTTATCTGCGCATAACCACTCCCGAAGGCAACCTGCTGAAAGATAACGGCATCACCTTCTCCTTCGAGGGCACGACCCTGGAGGCTACCGCCAAGAAAGACGTTGAGTATGAAGGCAACGAGATTCCGGGAGTTACAATCTACTGGAACAACAACGCCATGCTGACCCCGGGCAGCTACCGCGTGGAACTGTTTGCCGACAACTACCGCCTGGCCTCGCGCAATTTTGAACTCAGCAAATGATTAACGCATTCTGGACCGAGCTGACGGCCACCGAGGTGACCACTGCCCAGGCATTGTTTAAGCTCTGCCTGGCAATGATTCTCGGCGCCAGCGTGGGCTACGAACGCAAGCGCAAGGGGCAGCCGGCCGGTTTGCGCACTTTTTCGCTGATAGCCATGGGCGCGTGCCTGGCCATGCTGGTGAGCATCTATGTTTGCCAGGAATATGTGGGGCTGAAAAACGGCGACCCCGGGCGCATAGCGGCCCAGGTGATTTCCGGCATCGGTTTTCTGGGCGCCGGCGCCATAATCCAGGCCAAGGGCTCGGTGCGCGGCCTGACCACCGCCGCCGGCATCTGGATGTCGTCGATTATCGGTCTGGCCGTCGGGGTGGGGCTATATCTGCTGTCGGTTTGCGCAACGCTGCTGATTCTGTTTATCCTGGTGCAGCTCGAAAACGTTGAGCGTTGGCTGGAAGTTGGCTCCGAAAGCCGCATTATCCGCCTTAAAGTGAGCGGTATATGCACCGAGCTGGAGCCATTTCGCGAGATTCTCAGGCGCCACCACGGTCATCTGGTCAACACCTATGTGGACTATGACTACGCGGCGCAGACCACCCGCCTGAATCTGGTGGTTCTGCTGCGCGAAAACACCGACTATCCCGGCCTGTTTACCGAACTGTCGGAGCCCTATCCGACCGAGAGCATTTCCATTGCCAACCAGTTGGCATAATTCATTAACACATACACACATAAAAGTAAGCCAATGATTGAATCGCTGATTTCAGATCTTGCGTATATAATGCTGCTTGCAGCGATAGTTACGCTGCTGTTCAAGTGGATAAAGCAGCCGGTGGTGCTGGGCTATATAGTGGCCGGCTTCCTGGCCAGCCCGAACTTCGAGCCGCTGCCGTCGCTGACAACCGCCGAAAACATTGACTTTTGGGCGGAGCTCGGCATAGTGATTCTGCTGTTCACCCTGGGCCTGGAATTCAGCTTCAAGAAACTGATGGGATGCGGCGGCTCGGCTATCATAACCGCCATGGTGGTGATTTTCGGTATGCTCTGCACCGGTTTCAGCATCGGCCATCTGCTCGGGTTCAGCCATATCAACAGCATTTTCCTTGGCGGCATGATTTCCATGCAGTCAACAACCATTATTATCAAGGCATTGGGCGACCTGGGGCTGCGCCATAAAAAATTCTCATCGCAGGTGCTCGGAGTGCTGATTGTCGAGGACCTGTTTGCGGTGTTGCTCATGGTTGTGCTGTCGTCGATAGCCGTGAATAACTCGGTCCAGGGCGGCGAGCTGCTGCTGAGCATGGCCAAACTGGTGTTTTTCCTTGTTATCTGGTTCCTGGTGGGCACTTATGTGCTCCCGACCTTCCTCAACAAGGTGCGCCGGTTTCTCAACGACGAAACCCTGCTGGTTCTCAGCATGGGCCTCTGCCTGGGCATGGCGGTGTTCTCGGTTTATTGCGGCTTCTCGCTGGCTCTGGGCGCCTTCGTTATGGGTTCGATTCTTGCCGGAACGAGCTATGCCGAACGCATCGAGCATGTTCTCGGCCCGGTCAAGAACCTGTTTGGCGCGGTGTTCTTTATCAGCGTGGGCATGATGGTGAATCCGGGCGTCATAGCCGAATACTGGCGTCCGATTCTGCTGCTGTCGGCAGTGGTTGTTTGCGGCGGTCTGATTTTCGGCACCGGCGGCATGCTGCTGACCGGCCAGACCCTGAAAGTTGCCTTGCAGAGCGGTTTCACCCTCACTCAAATCGGCGAATTCTCGTTTATCATCGCAACCCTCGGCACGAGCCTGGGTGTGCTCGATTCGTCGATGTATCCGATTATCGTGGCCGTTTCGGTAATCACTACTTTCACCACTCCCTACTTTATCCGTCTGGCCGACCCGACCTATAGCTTCGTGGCCGCCCATCTGCCCGAGCGGTGGAAATTTCTCATCGACCGCTATTCGACCAACAATGTCGAGGCCGGCAGCGAGTCGCGCCGCGTGTGGCAGGCGGTTCTCAAACGCTACGCCTGGCGCATGTTGCTCTACAGCATCGTGCTCATAGCCATAGTGCTGGTTTCGTCGCTCTATGCGCGGCCGTTTATTTGCGGACTTATTCCGGGCTTCTGGGGCAGGCTGCTCAGCTGCGTCGTTACGCTCGGCGTTATGTCGCCCTTCCTGCTCGGCCTGACCTATCACTCCTCGCGCCGCTCGGAGCGCCAGCTGCTCATTGCCAACAACTCGCGGGCCCATGCGCCGCTGGTGGCCATGACTCTGGTTCGCCTGCTCATCTGCATTGCCTTTGTGGTCTACATTATCGGCAGCTACTTCGGCGTGTCGGCCGGCGTTATTTTCGGTGTGTCGCTGTTTGCGCTGTCGTTCGTGTTCGTGTCGCGCCGTGTTCGCCACCGCCTTGCGCGCATCGAATCGCGCTTCCTCGATAATCTCAACGAGCGCGAACTGCGCCGCTCCGGCCAGAAGAATAACCTTGTGAGCAACATGCACCTGGCCTACGGAACAGTGGGCTATGACTTCCCCTTTGTGGGCGACCGCCTGAGTATAAGCAACGTTGGCCGCAAGTTCAACATCAACATCGCGTCAATTCAGCGCGGCGGCGAGGTGATTCCGGTGCCCGGCGGCGACGAGCGCCTGTTTCCGGGCGATGTTGTGGGCGTTATCGGCACTGAAGAAAACATTTCCGCGTTCATGAACAGTCTGGAGCAGGGAAGCGAAGCCTCCTCGGCCGGCGGTCGTGGCGAAGAGGTGCGCTTTTCGTCGATTACTCTTTCGCCATCGTCGCCGCTGCCCGGCAAGACGCTCCGCGAGGCCGATTTGCGCAACCGCTACCACGCGCTGGTCGTTGCGCTTGAACGCGACGATTCGTTCGTTAAACTGAAGCCCGACGAGGCTTTCCGCGAGGGCGACACGGTGTGGATCGTGGCTCAGCCGTCGGCCGCGCGCGCCCTTGCCTGACCTACCCCCCTCTCTGTATGAAAAATTTGAAGCGATATATCCTTGCTGTCCTCCTCCTTTCCGGGGCGGCAACCCTTGGCGCGCAAACCGATGACCCGAAGCTGACCGGCACACCCATAGGCACCTCGCGCGGCTATCAGTATGAAAACGGCGGCCGGGTGGTCAACAACATACAGCACTATGCCTTCGACGGCGACCTCAACACTTATTTCGCCACCGATGCGCGCTCCTACACCTGGGTGGGGCTCGACCTGGGGCGCCCTCATGTGATTACCCGCGTGGGCTGGTCGCCGCGCAACGACGGCGTTGGCCCCCGACGGGTGCGCACCGGCGTTATCCAGGGCGCAAATTCCGAGGATTTTCTTGACGCGCTGCCAATATACGTTATCGGTGAAGACGGAGTCATAGGGCGCATGAGCTATGCCGACGTTGACTGCTCGCGCGGCTTCCGCTATGTGCGCTTCGTCAGCACCGGCGACGCGCGCTGCAACATTGCCGAGCTTGAGTTCTACGGCCACGAGGGCGAGGGCGACGATTCCGGCCTGTATCGTCCGACCAACCTGCCAACGGTGGTGGTAAACACCGTTGACGCCCGGGAACCCTATGATAAAACACACGACATTGCGGCCAATATTTTGATTCTCAACGACGATGGCATCAACGTTGCCGCTCCCGGAACCATTCGCGAGCGCGGCAACGGCTCGCGCCAGTTCCCGAAAAAGCCATGGCGCCTGAAGTTCGACCAGAAGCAAACGGTTCTCGACGCGCCCGCAAAGGCCAAAAAGTGGACCCTGATAAATAACTACGGCGATAAAACGCTGATGCGCAATATGCTTGCCTTTGAAATGGCCCGCTGCCTCGACATGCGCTATGTTTCTTATTGTCAGCCGGTCGACGTTATTCTCAACGGCGAATATAAAGGTTGCTATCAGCTTTGCGACCAGCAGGAGGTCAAGGCCGGACGCCTCGACATAACCGAAATGGATTCCACCGACATTTCCGGCGTGGAGCTGACCGGCGGCTATTTCCTGGAAATCGATGCCTATGCCAACGAGGAGCCGGCCGGGTCGTGGTTCACCTCGCAGAACCGCATACCGGTGACCATCAAGTCGCCCGACAATGGCGGCACTCCCGAGCAGTTCAACTATATCCGCTCCTATTTCAACAAGCTCGAAAGCCTGGTCTATTCATCGGATTTCACCAATCCGCTCACCGGCTACCGCTCCATTCTCGACGTTGAGTCGTTTCTGCAGCATTTCATAGTCGGCGAGCTCACCGGCAACACCGACACCTATTGGAGCACCTTTATGTATAAGGAGCGCAACGACCCGACTATCTACACCGGGCCGGTGTGGGACTTCGACCTCGGCTTCGACAACGACTACCGCACCTATCCCGTCAACCAGTATTCCACCTATCTGTTCAATCAGAGTTCCGCCTCGGCTGCCGACAATATGAAGAACTTTGTGCGTCGCATAATCTACGGCGACCCGCAGATAGCCTCCGACATCAGCCGCCTGTGGTCGCTGGCGCGCAACGACCGCAACCTCACGGCCGACGCCCTCACCGGCTATGCCGACTCGCTGGCCCTGGTGCTCGACCAATCGCAGCAGCTCAACTTCAAGCGCTGGCCCATACTCAGCCAGCAGGTCCACATGAATCCGCGTGCACTGGGCTCTTATGCCGCCGAGGTCAATGCGGTTAAGAACTTTATCCGCCAGCGGTTCAGCAAGCTCGACGTTCTGATGCACTATGATCCCAATCTTTCCGCGCTCTGCGAGGTTGAGGAGAGCATGCCGGCAGTCAGCGTTTCCGACGGCATGATAACGGTTGGCGGCGGAGTCAGGTTTACGGTGGCCGGCATTGACGGCACCATCCGCTTCAGCGGCTGCGGCACCACGCCGCGCCTGCCCCGCGGCCTCTACATCCTCACCGCCGGCTCCCTCACCCGCAAAATCAACTCGAGATGACTACTCCGAATTTTGCACAGCCTAAGACGAGCTATCGTAGCCTCTATGCTTTTCAGAAGGCAGAGGCTATCTATGACCTCACTTACTTTTTCCTTTCCGGTCATGTTGCAAAAAGTGACCGAACTTACGACCAGATGCTTCAGGCGGCACGTTCAGGCAAGCAGAACATTGTTGAGGGACGTGCGGATGCCGCTGCTTCGGTCGAAATGGAAATCAAACTTTATGGAGTGGCTCGCGGCAGCCTTCACGAGTTGCTCAATGATTATCTTGATTATATGCGGACTCGCAATATCCCTATATGGAAGCCTGGAGAAAATCCGCGCTTTAACAAATTACGCGAGGTTTGCAATACCCACAATGATGCTGCCTATTATTCCAGGTTGGCCCCGCGGCTCAATGATGAAGAGCTCTGCAACCTATTGGTTACCCTTATTCACCAAACTATTTCGATGATCGGGAAACTGATAGAGTTAGTCAAGGGCGACTTCTTGCGCAAAGGCGGCATCAAAGAGCAGATGCTCAAAGCCCGACTCGCTTACCGCAATGGCGAAAAATAGCTAAAATAGCTAAAGTAGCTATGATAGCTAATTTAGCTATTTTTTAGGGATTAGTCGCCGCCGGTGTGGATGGGGCGGATGGGGAGGGCGTCGGGCTTGCCGTTGTCGCCGGTGTAGAGGTCAGCTTTGGTAAGGTAGTGGCCGTTGTAGTTGCCATAGTTGAAGTCAATGCCTATGGCGTTCGTGTTGTCTTTGTTCTCACCATAGTTGATCCAATAGCCGGCTCCCATCTGATTGGGAAGGTCCCATGCCAAAGGGCGATGGTTGTTGGTGTTGCCGGTAAGTCGGCCATCGAGAGAACCATAGCGCATCAGGCCATAAGCGGACCTATTTACGTTGCCGCCATTCTCCAAACTCCAGAAGCGAGATTTGCGGCGGGCATGGCCGCTGGCTCCCAACGGGAAGAAAATGTTTTTCGCGTCGGAGGTGGCGTAGGCAATCACACCGCGCACGCCGCATTTGTTTTTGACACCCTTGTTACCATAGTCCTTATAGGAATACGCGTCGGAGTTCATCAGGGTCATTTTTGCGCTGTCGGCGTAGCAGATACCGAATGCCAGATTATAGTCGTTGGCGTAGTCTTTGCTGGCAAGACTCGTGCCTGCGGGCACTATACCGATTTCAAACAGGTCATCGAAGGTTGGCAGGCGATATGTGTTGGCCACATTCTGGTTGTGGTTGTTGAGCTTCATGTTTGTGAATGCATCTTCCGCGTCATTGGTATTGCCGTTAATGGCAGTCCATTTCTTGAGAGTCCAGGTCGTATCGCCGGAGTTGCAAATCTTGTATGTTGCGCTTGAACTCGGTTCTTTGGCAAACGGGTAGTCTTCGTTGTTGCGTTCAAGAATCGGTTCGCTCAGGTCCCCGTAGCGGCGGAACAACGAGCCCACTGATAGTGGCGAGCGGCATAGGTCGGTCTGGTTATAGACATTGAAGGTTGACCAGGTGAGTGAGCCATGTTCGCCGAGAGATGTGGGTGCATAGCCTTGGCGCACAAGAATCTTATGGACGCAGGTGTTGTTGTGGTATGTAACCGTTATCACCGCGCAGCGAACCTGCTCGGAGTTCTCCAGTGTGCCGTTTGGCATATAGGTGAATTGCACCGGGGTTTTGGTTCGGCCGGAAACGCTGGCGCCCGTGCCGGTGGCGGTTTGGCCGTTGGCTACCAGAGTTACGAGTCCGTCGGGGTCGTTTTCGATAGTTGCTGACCAAGGACCTTGCGAAATAACTTGGCGGAAGGTTTCTTTGCCGAATGCTAATTTAACGAGGAAGGGTTCGTCGTTGTTCCACGCGCGGTAGATTGCACGCGGATTGTCGACTCGTTCGGTCTGCATCACCACCGTGTAGGTAGATTCGCTGTATTCGTCGCCTTTGATTTTAGGTTTGCCGGAACCTTCAACGTATTTATAATGAGCAATGATTTTGACTTTTGCGAAGCGTTCGTGTTCGTAGAACGGGTTAGCGCCCGAGTAAACGGCCCATGAGTCGAGCGATTTTGCGCGGGTAAACAGCGGAATCTCGCCGACATAGTCAATTTCGTCGCGGTTATAGGGGTTGGTTGTGCGCGTAAAGGAGTAGCTGCCGTCGGTTTCGTTTACTCGCTCCACCGTACCGTCAACCCTGGGAATCTGGTTGTATTGACGGTAGTTGAGAGGCCCACCGAGGGCAAGTGTGCCTTGAAGATCTTTGTTCTCCGGGTTTTCTTGCGGTTTGAAGTAAGCACGCCGGAATTTTCGAACAAGCGCAGTGAGTCGTTGAGTCAAGGTGCCTGTGTTTTCGCCGGCGCCGTCGCCACGGCCAAAGTCTTGCGAAACGGCCGACACCTGACGCAGCGAAAGGAACCCGAATTCGGTGTTGGGCTTGATTTCGGAGTCGCGTTTATAGAATGCGTTTGTTTCCCAGCCTTTTTCAGCGGATTCAGAGGTAACCCATTTTGTGGCGAAATTGTTTTCGCCTTTCACTTGTTGGTTCCAGGCTTCGCTGTTATAGTAAACCGCACCGAGGTCGTTGTAGGGGCGCCATTCGTTGTCGACTATGATGGTTTCCAGGCTAACGAAGTCGTAGCCGGGCACCGGGGTGGCGCGCACGCTCATCGACGAGGGCTGGTTGTAGGTATAGGAAACGTAGGCCGTGTCGGGGGAGAAGAGGCCGGGTTTGGCTTCTTCGAGGTAGTCGATGTGGAAGTCAATGTCGTTCGCGTTTTTGTTGAACTTCATTGTTAGGCGGTAGTGGTGGTTACGCTCGGCTTCGTAGTTGATTTTGGTGTCTTTGCCGAGCATGAAGCGGTAGGTTATGGCGCCTTTGCCGGGGTGGTTGCCGGAGTTACATTCATAGTAGGCCTCAACTTCGATGTAGCTGCCCCAGGGCATGCCGTCTTTCCAGCCTTTGTCGGTGTAGGCGTTGTCAACGAGGTTGCCGTTGTTGTCGTGCGAGCCGTCGTAGGTGCCGTCGGGGTAGGAAACCTGCGCGTTTTTGCCGCTGATGTCCTGGCGCTTGTCGGTAATGGTGCCTTCTTTGCCGTCGGGCTGCATGTTTTCGTAGAAATAGAGTGCTTCGGTGGCCTCGCTGTGTTCGGCGGCCAGACGCTGTTCGTAGGGAACGTAAACGTAGTTGCCGTTGGCGTCGGTTTTGCGCGGGTGGCGGTCGGTGTATAGGCCGTAGATGGTGTCACCGCAGGCAATCGAGGTCCAGTGGTGGTGGTCGTTTTTGGGGTCGCGGTCGGTGGCGGTCGCTTTGCCGAAGTAGAGCGTTTCGCCCTGCACCAGCTCGTTGGGGAGGGTGTAGT
>CAMWSP010000004.1 GCA_947176935.1 uncultured Porphyromonadaceae bacterium
TGCTTCTTCTGCTCCTCCTGCTCGCAGCCTGCGGCCGCTCGCCGCAGGCTCAGCTGCATCAAGCCGACGCCCTGATGGAAACCCACCCCGACTCGGCCATGGCGCTCCTCAGCGCCCTGGACCGCGCCCACTTCTCCGCCGCCGACTCCGCCTACTTCGCCCTGCTCTACACCCAGGCCCAGATCAAAACCGACGTCTACCTCACCTCCGACTCCCTCATCTCCACGGCCCTCCACGCCTACCGCTTCTCCACCGACCCCGACCTGCGCCGTCGCGCCCACTTCTACGCCGCCCAAGTCGCCTACCGGCAGCGCAACTACCGCGACGCCATGCGCAACGCTGTAGTGGCCTACGACATATCTCTCGACTCCGCCAACCCCTACTGGACCGCCAAAACCGCCGAACTCCTCAGCGACTTATATAACGAGGCTTATAACTATGAACAATCCACCCACTATTCGAAGATTGCTGTTAAAGAATATTTGAAGGCCGGATATGTTCGCAACCATCGTTTCGCGTTGTGTGACCTTGCAAATCAATATACCAATCGAGGAATGCGCGACAGCGCTTTTGCAACAATCGATTCCGTAATGACAATAATTCATTCTCAGAATCCGGTTGATTCGGCTCTACTTAACTACGCTACCCGTTCTCTGTTGTCTGCTCAATGGTTTTTTGGAGATTATGGTTCATTGAATAGCACATTGGAATCTTATCATCATGCCACCCCTGAACTTGAAGAAGAGCTATCTTATGCTATCATTGCTGGTTACGCGGCGTCGAATGCAGGTGATTCCATAGGCTATTCATCCTTTATGCTTCGGGCATATAGTCTGGCAGATAACGAAAAAGATCTACTTCCGGCGTTATATGTGGAATATAAGGATGCTATCTCGCGCAAAGATTATGAAAGAGCGTTGGCCCTTTCCGATTCCATCATTCTGATGCAGTGCAGTGTCGCCGATGAACTGCTTGATGAATCAATGACAGCAATCCAAAGCGACTACTACGCGTCCCAAAAGTCTTTAGAGCAAGAACGGAATCTGTTTATGCGCCGACTAATTATAATAATATCTGTCAGCTCCATCATTGCCATTGTATTACTGCTAATCATATATTCTCAGCGACTAAAAGCAGCGAGAGCCGACATTCAATATAACCTTAAATCAATTCATATACTTAAAGCTCAATCGGTTGACAACACGCATCTGATAGAATCCCTGTTTGCAGACAAGTGGAGTATAATAAATACGTTAAGTAAGGCGTACTACGAAAAGGGAGAGTCAGACCACATGCTGAAACATATTGTGGCCGATATTAAAAATGTACTTGAAACGATAAGCACACCGGAAAGTATATCGGAAATTTTAGCAACTACCGATAAATGCGCGGACGGCATCATTACATCGCTGAGAAGCGAATGTACATTCCTCAAAGAACAAGACATCGAATTTATCGGGCTAATATATGCCGGCCTATCCGTTCGTTCAATATGCTACATCTGTAGAATTAAGAAATACACATTTTACCAAAAGAAAAACCGACTCATGCGGCGCATTGCCGAGTCTGATGCAGCGCATAAGGACACGTTCGTTGAACTTGTAAATCACTTCACACCATAAGTGCTATCAGCTTAAATTTTCATGTAAAATGACAGGGAATTTGCCCTGTCAAATATTTTTTCGTTTGTACGCGAATAAATTGCTGATTATTAAAGCCATATAAAAGACTTGTCAAAAATTATTATTTGCTAATTAAGCGGTTTTGTGCGAAATTTGCTGCGAAATCAATCACCTAACATTTCGTTATATGAAACCCTTAAAATTTTTATTCCACATTGGCGCCGCATGCGCAGCAATCACTATTCTGACTACTTCTTGGCAATCTGAACGCCCCCAAAGTAAGGAAAAGGCCGCAGAGGTTAGTCATAAAACACTAACGCCGGTAAAATCGTCCGTTAGTTGTAGACCAAAGGCCCCTTCTCTGCAAGTGGTAACATGTTCATATGTCGGTGAGTACCTCTGCTTCGACTTTGTGGTGCCCGAAGGAGAATGTGAAGTAACCGTTACCGAATGGTTCAGCAACGCCGTGCAGAACTACACTATCGACTCCTCCGAACTGTCGGCCGACGTCTACGTTGGCGAACTCTACGAATCAACCGTGACCATAACCACCGCCAACGGCCACACCTACACCGCCGACCTCACCGCCGAATAATTAGAAACTGTTTGAGTCCGCAATCGCGACAAAGTAGGGACGTGCCTGCGGCACGTACAACATCCGCTTCCTTGCAACCAAACGTGCCAAAGGCACGTCCCTACTCCCCCCCCCTCAACGCCCATTACTAATTGCTTCTCTATTAGATTTATTTTTGGAAGTTACAAACTTTTCTCTTATATTTGCAACCGGAAAAGTACCAATTTATTCACTAATCATTCAATCAGTTATGAAAAAGTATTTACAGGCAGTATTCTTTCAGCCCACTGCAGACATGGCAACGGAGTATCGCTCTCTCATAAAGAGAAGATTTCTTCTTGCGGTGGTGTGCGCCTTGTCCGCTGTTCTTCAGACTTCGGCTGTTTCATTCTACTACACATACAATAATCAAACGCTGAAATTCTCGGTTATTGATGAGGCGGCGAAAACGTGTATGGTTGCCCATTATGATTTATTCGGCAATATTCCCTTGAAAGTTGCTCCCCACGATTTAAAAGGAGAAGTGGTTATTCCTGAAGTTGCCGTGCGCAACAACACCGAATATCGTGTAATCGCCATTGGAGAAATGAGCTTCTGGGGCAACCGGATTTCTTCCGTGGTAATACCGAACTCCGTGACCACAATTGGAGCGAAAGCATTTGGCCAAACCACTCTTGAATCAGTGACTTTGCCCGAAACATTAACCGAGATTCCTGATGAGGCATTTTCGGGATGTATGTATCTGGAATCAATCAATATTCCGGATGGCATCACTTCAATAGGATCAGAAGCATTTAATGATTGCTATAGCTTGAAGTCTTTTCATATGCCAAACTCTCTGCAGACTATAGGTCGGAGGGCATTCAGCAGCTGCATGGGCATTCAGGAAATCGACCTTCCGGAAACTCTCAAAGCCATTGGATATGGTGCTTTTTCAAGCACGAGTCTGAAATCCATAGTTGTACCGAAGTCGGTAACGTCACTTGAACGATATATCTTTGGGTATTGTCAGGAATTGGAGTCGGCAACTGTTCTGGCCTCAGTGTCGGAAATACCGGACTGCATGTTTTATTATTGCCACAAGCTGAAATCGGTGGAATTGCCTGAAACCGTAACCTCATTTGGTGAAGAAGCGTTCGACCAATGCCATGCCCTGGAAACTATCAACCTCCCCGAAGGGCTGACTTCTATAGGTCAGAGGGCATTGTCAAGATGTCATGCACTGAAAACCCTTGAACTTCCTAAGTCGCTCAAAACCATCGGCAACTATGGCCTTGAAAATTGCAAATCTCTTGAATCCGTTATTTTGCCTGAATCCCTCACCACGATTGGCGATTACGCATTGAACAAAACAAAGCTGACCACGCTCGTAATTCCAAATTCGGTTGAACAGATCGGGAAAGCAGCCTTTGGCCAATGCTCCAATCTCAGCTCAGTTTACTATTCCGCCGAAACTGCGCGGGCATTTTCAGACGACCTGTTCAGCAGCAGCACTTATACTAATGCAACTCTTCATGTGACTGACAATGCAGCCCAACAGTGTGAGCAACTCGCGCCGTGGTCCAAGTTCCAATCAGTCCGCACCTTCAATCCCACAGAAGCCACCACATATCATCCGCTGCTTGAAGATGGCAAGTCCTGGATTCTCGGCCAGATAATCCACAACTCCGCTTATCTTAAAAACCACGCCCAGATGCCACGTTATCAAAAAGTTAATTGCGAGTATAAAGTCATCGGCGATACTATTGTCGAAAATACTCCCTGCAAAATTGTTGCAACCTATCGTGCCGATCTGGAAAGGTGGTATAAATATATCCTTTGCGAAGAAAACGGAATTGTAAGTATGTTTAACGAGGATTTCCACAAGCAACCGTTTGTAAAACTCTTTGACTTCAATGCCAAGCCGGGCAATGAATTGAAAATCATGCCATATGACTCACCCGAGCCGCTTTGGGACCATTTTTATCTTACTTACACTACAGTTGATTCAAAATTTGCCAAAGGTAACGACCAGGTCACCCGCAAGGAGATTGTATTAAACAATTCATCCTCATGGGTAGAAGGCATTGGTGGCTCTATTGAAAACTGGCTGATATATCAGTCAATTCTGCCTTCCGGTTGGTATAGCTCACCTGAGCTACACATGATTGAATGTCGCAAAGATGGGAAAACCATATTCTCGGCCAAGGATTTTGCCAGACCTCAATCCAAAGGCCTTCTCGGTGCCAAAATCATTACTCCCGGCAAATCGTGGACCATGGCCCGCGGTTCGGAAACATTGACCTTCACTGTTGACCGCGATACACTCGTTCGGGATGTACCTTGCCGCGTAATCGCTTGCTCCGACGGCAAAGAATATATCGCAACAGAAGAGAGCGGCATGGTCTACGCATTTTCCGACCGATTCGGCGAAGCAGACCCGGACTATAATGCTTTTCCCATTGCCGGCAGCGGAGAGATTGACCAACGGATCTACCGCGTAAATGGTGCAGAATGTGCCTACATGGAATACGGCCTTTGGATGATAGACAACGCGGTAGACCTTAACGTCAATGGCCGCCCGTTCAAGGAATATCTCATTGCCGAGAATAACGACAACTCTGGCAATGTGGTGGCTTCGTGGGTTGACGGCGTGGGTGCGCCGGACTCCAAGAGCTGGGCCGTTGTCATGCCCGAGGACTTCCAAACGCTGCGGATGATTGACTGCCGGCAGGACGGCGAGGTGATCTTCACCGCCGAGGACTTCACTTATCAGTCGTCCATCAGCGAAATCAGCGCCGACGCAGCCGCTCGTCAGGGCGTCTACGACCTGCAAGGCCGCCGCGTCACCACCCCCACCCGCGGCCTCTACATCATCGACGGCAAAAAGCAACTCATCCGCTAACGGGAGTGAGGGCGTCCCGCCCTCACAAAATTCCCCCGACCCCGCCGAGGGCGGGACGCCCTCGCTCCCACCATCAACCTCATCAACCCGAGGGCGAGACGCCCTCGCTCCCGGGCGCGCAGGGCGGTATTTTCTACTTTCAGCTTTTTTTCGTAACTTTGTGGTCGCAAATAGGACATAACTTCATTCAACAATGCAGAAAATCAGAAACATTGCCATCATTGCCCACGTTGACCATGGTAAAACCACGGTTGTTGACAAAATGCTGATGGCCGGACACCTCTTCCGCGACAATCAGGAAACCGGAGAACTCATTCTCGACAATAACGATCTTGAACGCGAACGAGGCATAACAATCCTGTCAAAGAATGTTTCTATAGACTATAAAGGCTACAAAATCAACATCATCGACACCCCCGGACACGCCGACTTCGGCGGCGAGGTGGAGCGAGTGCTCAACATGGCCGACGGCTGCCTGCTGCTGGTCGACGCTTTCGAAGGCCCCATGCCCCAGACCCGCTTCGTGCTCGAAAAGGCCATTCAGATGGGCCTGAAGCCGGTGGTTGTTATCAACAAAGTCGACAAGCCCAACTGCCGCCCCGACGAAGTGCAGGAAATGGTGTTCGACCTGATGTTCTCGCTCAACGCAACCGAGGACCAGCTCGACTTCCCCACCATCTACGGCTCCGCCAAGCAGGGCTGGATGAGCACCGACTGGCAGCAGCCCACCGACAACATCCTGCCGCTGCTCGACGCCATTATCGAATACATCCCCGAGCCGGAAACCCACGAGGGCGCCGCCCAGATGCTCATAACGTCGCTCGACTTTTCGAACTATGTTGGCCGCATCGCGGTGGGTCGCGTTCACCGGGGCACATTCCGCGAAGGCCAGGACGTGGTGCTCATCAAAAAAGACGGCTCAACGGTCAAGCAGCGCATCAAGGAGCTCCACACCTTCGAAGGCATGGGCCGCAAAAAAGTCAGCGAAGTCAGCTCGGGCGACATCTGCGCCCTGGTAGGCATCGAAAACTTTGAAATCGGCGACACCGTGGCCGACCCCGCAGTGCCCGAAGCCCTGCCCCGCATAGCCATCGACGAGCCCACCATGTCGATGACCTTCACCATCAACGACTCCCCTTTCTTCGGCAAAGACGGCAAATACGTTACATCGCGCCATATCGCCGACCGCCTCACCCGCGAACTGGACCGCAACCTGGCCCTGCGCGTCGAAAAGGCCGACAATGAAGACGTATGGACCGTTTTCGGCCGCGGTGTGCTCCACCTTTCGGTGCTCATCGAAACCATGCGCCGCGAAGGCTACGAGCTGCAGGTTGGCCAGCCCCAGGTAATCATCAAGGAAATCGACGGCCAGAAATGCGAGCCGGTCGAAATGCTCACCGTCAACGTTACCGAAGAATACTCCTCGAAAATCATCGACATGGTAACGCGCCGCAAAGGCGAAATGGTTTCCATGGCCACTCAGGGCTCCGACCGCGTGCACATGGAATTCCACATTCCCTCGCGCGGCATCATCGGCCTGCGCAACAACGTTTTGACCGCATCGGCCGGCGAAGCCATCATGGCCCACCGCTTCCTCGAATATCAGCCCTGGAAGGGCGACATCGAGCGCCGCACCAACGGCTCGCTCATAGCCATGGAAAGCGGCACCGCCTTCGCCTACGCCATCGACAAGCTGCAGGACCGCGGCCGATTCTTCATCTTCCCGCAAGAGGAAGTCTATGCCGGCCAGGTTGTTGGCGAAAACGCCAAGGATAACGACATAGTCGTCAACGTTACCAAATCCAAAAAGCTCACCAACATGCGCGCCAGCGGCGCCGACGACAAAGCCCGCATCGTGCCCCCCATAGTCTTCTCGCTCGAAGAAGCGCTGGAATACATCAAGGAAGACGAATACGTTGAGGTTACGCCCCACCACATCCGCCTGCGCAAAATCATTCTCGACGAACTCGAGCGCAAACGCGCCAACCGCTGAACCGCACCATGATTGACGAAATCCTCAAATTCAACGCCCGGTTCGTTGAAAACATGGGCTACGAAAAGTTCCAGACCTCAAAGTATCCCGACAAGCGCATAGCCATAGTCACCTGCATGGACACCCGCCTGGTGGAGCTGCTTCCGGCGGCTCTCGGCATCAAGAACGGCGACGTTAAGATGATTAAGAACGCCGGCGGAACCATAACCAACCCCTTTGACTCCACCATGCGTTCGCTGCTGGTGGCGGTCTATGAGCTGGGAGTGAACGAAATTATGGTTATCGGCCACACCGGCTGCGGCGTGCAGGGCATGAACGCCGCCGAAATGCTCGAACTCATGCGCCGACGCGGCATCGACGAAGAACACATTTCGCTGATGCGCCACTGCGGCATTGACCTCGACAGCTGGCTCCACGGCTTCACCGACACGTCAGACGCAGTCAACGAAACGGTCGACCTGATACGCAACCACCCGCTGATGGCACGCGACGTGCGCGTCGGCGGCTACATCATGGACTCCGAAACCGGCCTGCTGAGCCAGGTCTGAGCAAATACCCCCGGCCGCTATCCAATATTTGCAAAAACCAAAAAATCTGATTAACTTTGCAGCAACGGAAGGCTCCTTAGTTCAACGGATAGAATAGAGGTTTCCTAAACCTTAGATTGGGGTTCGATTCCCCAAGGGGCTACCTAACTGAACAGCATGAAGATAGCAGCTTTGATTTCCGGCGGAGTGGATAGCGCCGTGGCCGTGCACCGACTGGTGGAGCAGGGCCATGACGTTCATTTGTTCTACATACGCATAGGCCTCGACAACGGCGAAGGCGACTGCTCGGCCGAGGAAGACATTGAAATGTGTCAGTTCATAGCCGCGCGCTATGGATTGCCTTTCGACGTGGTGTCGCTCCACGAAGAATACTGGGAATCGGTTATGGGCTACGCGCTCCAAACGGTTCGCCGCGGTCTGACGCCGAACCCCGACATCATGTGCAACCGCGTTATCAAATTCGGATATTTCGACGAACGCTGGGGCCACGAATTCGACAAAACGGCCACCGGCCACTATGCGCGCACCATCGTAGGCCCCGACGGCCTGACCTATCTGGCAACAGCCCCCGACCCGGTCAAGGACCAGACCGACTTCCTGGCCCGCATAACCTACAAGCAGCTCGACCACGCCATGTTCCCCATCGGCGACCTGCCCAAGAGCATGGTGCGCAAGCTGGCCATCGAAGCAAACCTGCCCAACGCCTTCCGCCGCGACAGCCAGGGCATCTGCTTCCTCGGCAACATCAACTACAACGACTTTATCCGCCGCCACCTCGGCGAGCGCCCCGGCCCCATCGTTGAGCTCGAAACCGGACGCAAGCTGGGCGAGCACCGAGGCTTCTGGTTCCACACCATAGGCCAGCGCAAGGGCCTGGGCCTGAGCGGCGGCCCCTGGTATGTTGTCAGAAAAAACGTGGCCGACAACGTTATCTACGTCAGCCGCGGCTACGACACCGAAAAGCAATATGGCCGCGAAATCCTGCTCGACGAAATGCACTGGATTACCCGCGATCCCGAACTGACGGAAATAACCTTCAAGAACCGCCACATGCCCGAGTTCATTCCCGCAACTCTGGTGCGCGAGCCCGAAGGGCGCTTCCGCATTCTCAGCGAACAGAAAGTGCAGGGCATAGCGCCCGGCCAGTTCGCCGTTATCTACGACCGCAACCATGAAATCTGCTACGGCTCGGCAGTTATAACCCTCTGAGGCCTATGGAAACCAACCGAATCCGACTGAAAGTTCTCGGCCTGAGCACCGGCGAAATCACTCCCGGAGTCTACGCGCTGATACTGGCCGAAGTCAATGGCCCTGTGCGCATACCCATAGTCATCGCCGAGGCCGACGCCCGCTCTATTGCCGCCCGTATGGAACACATAATCCTGCCGCGGCCGCGCATCCACGACCTGTTCGCCTCCTTCTCCCATGCCTTCGGCATCGCCATGGTCGAAGTGTTTATCTATAAGTTTGAAGACGGCGTTTTCCACTCCGAAATCACCTTTACCGACGGCGAACGCCGCGTGAGCTTCGACTCGCGCACTTCCGACGCCATTGCCATTGCCATGCGCACCGGCGCACCGATCTACACCACCCCCGAACTGCTCCACGAATGCGGCTTCGTTATGCAGGAGGAACCCGCCCCGGCCGACGCCCCGGCGCCCGAAGCTCCCGCCGAGCCTACGCTGGAAGAACTCGAACGGCTCCGCGACGAAGCCGTTGCCAACGAAAACTACGAAGAGGCCTCGCGCCTGACCGAACTGATAAACCAAAAAAAACACAATGATTAAATTCCCTCTGAAATTCCGCCTTTCGCTCCTGAACTTTCTGGAGTTCGCCATCTGGGGCGCCTATCTGACCTCGCTGGGCAACTTCCTTGCCGGCAACGGCCTCGCCTCGCAAATCGGCTGGTTCTATGCCGTTCAGGGCATCGTTTCGATTTTCATGCCGTCGATTATCGGCATCATCGCCGACCGCTACGTCCAGGCCCAGAAAATGCTCAGCTTCTGCCAGCTCATCGGCGGCCTCTTCATGGGAGCCGCAGGCTTCTACTGCATGGGCGCCGAAACCATTGAATTCGCGCCGCTCTTCACCCTCTACACCATTTCGGTTGCATTCTTCATGCCCACCATTGGCCTGAACAACTCGGTGGCGTTCAACGCCCTGACCAAAGCCGGCGAAGACACCGTCAAGGCCTTCCCGCCCATTCGCATCTGGGGCACCATAGGCTTCATCTGCGCCATGCTTTTCGTGAACTTCGCCGGCCCGAAAGAAGCCAGGTTCCAGACCAGCTACTATCAGCTGTTTACCTCGGCATTCCTGAGCTTGCTCATGGCCTCCTACGCGCTGACCATGCCCAAATGCCCCACCAGCAAAGCCGCCAAATCGGCATCGCTCGCCGACCAGCTGGGCCTGCGCGCCTTTGCGTTGTTCAAACAGAAGAAAATGGCCATATTCTTCATCTTCAGCATGTTCCTGGGCGTTTCGCTGCAAATCACCAACGGCTACGCCAACCCCTACATCACCTCCTTCATCGACATTCCGGCCTTTGCCAACGCCTGGGCCGCCAAGAACGCCAACGCGCTGATTTCGCTCTCGCAGGTGTCGGAAACCCTCTGCATCCTGCTCATTCCCTTCTGCCTTAAGCGCTTCGGCATCAAGGGTGTAATGCTCATGTCAATGGTAGCCTGGGTGCTCCGCTTCGGGCTCTTCGGCGCGGGCAATCCGGAAATCAACGGCGGCTTGTGGATGTTCGTTCTGAGCTGCATAGTCTATGGCGTTGCCTTTGACTTCTTCAACGTTTCCGGCGGCCTTTATGTCGACAAAGAAACCAACCCCGAAATCCGCAGCTCCGCCCAGGGCCTGTTCATGATCATGACCAACGGTCTCGGCGCCACCATCGGCACCCTCGCCGCCATGTCGATCGTGAACCACTATGTAGTGCCCGGCGCCACCCCCGAGGCCAACCTCGAAGGCTGGCGCACCTGCTGGTATATCTTCGCCGGCTATGCAGCTGTGGTTGCCGTTCTCTTCGCCCTGATTTTCAAAGATAATTCCAAAGGCGGCAACGCCTCCGAAGCCGACGTTGACCCCGCCGGCATGGTTGAGAAATGATTCAGTTCTACGCGCCCGACATAGCTACCGACCCGGTGCTTCCCGAAGGGGAGTCGCTCCATTGCGTCAAGGTGTTGCGCATGCAGCCTGGCGCTGCCGTCGAGGTTATCGACGGCAAAGGGCGCGCATATAGCTGCACCCTCATGAGCGCGCACCATAAGCACGCCATTCTGCGCATCGACAGCTGCGTTGAGCGCCCGCTGCCCTGGAACTACCGGCTCTCCATAGCCGTGGCCCCGACCAAACACCTCGACCGCATGGAATGGCTGGTTGAAAAGCTCACCGAAGTGGGCATCAACGAGTTCATTCCCGCACTGTGCGAACGCTCGGAGCGCCGCGAACTGAAAACCGAACGCCTGGAAAAAATCGCCGTTTCGGCAATGAAGCAGTCGCTAAAAGCCGTAATGCCCGAAATCAGGCCGCTAACCCCGCTCAAAACCATTATCGGCGAGTGCACCTCCGCCGCCCGCTATATCTGCTATTGCGACCCGGCTATCGACCGGCGCATCCTGGCCCGCGAAATCAAGCCGGCCACCGACACCACAATCCTCATCGGTCCCGAAGGCGACTTCTCGCCCGCCGAGGTGCAGCTGGCGCTCGACCGCGGGTTCATTCCCGTAACCCTGGGCGATAACCGCCTGCGAACCGAAACCGCCGCGCTCTTCGCGGCATCAACCGTCCACGTTATCAACCTAATGAACTAATGTCTGCCATCATCGACTATCTTTTCAACTCTCCCTGCAATAATTTCTTTCTGCTTGCCGGCCCCTGCGTTATCGAAGGCGAGCAGATGGCTTTCGACATAGCCGGCACCATAGCTCCGGTTTGCCGCGAGCTGGGCATCCCCTACGTTTTCAAGGGTAGCTACCGCAAAGCCAACCGCTCGCGTCTGGACTCCTTCACCGGCATCGGCGACCTGGAAGCGCTCAAGATTCTCCACGCCGTAGGCCTGGAGAACAACATTCCGGTGGTTACGGACATCCACTCCGCCGACGAAGCCGAAATGGCCGCCGAGTTCGTCGACATTCTGCAGATTCCGGCATTCCTTTGCCGCCAGACCGACCTGCTCGTGGCCGCCGCCAAAACCGGCAAAATCGTAAACATCAAAAAAGGCCAGTTCCTATCGCCGGAATCCATGAAATTCGCCGTTGAAAAGGTGCGCGACGCCGGCAACCCCAACGTGTTGCTCACCGAGCGCGGCACCTCGTTCGTCTATCAGGACCTGCTGGTAGACTACCGCGGCATACCCACCATGCACGCCTACGCCCCGGTGGTGCTCGACTGCACCCACTCGCTGCAGCAGCCAAACCAGAGCGCCGGAGTCACCGGCGGACGCCCCGATTTGATTGAAACCATTGCCCGCTGCGGCATTGCCGCCGGCGCCGATGGCCTTTTCCTTGAAACGCATCCGACTCCCGAAACGGCCAAAAGCGATGGCGCCAACATGTTGCGCCTGGAGCTGCTTCCGGGCCTTCTGGAACGCCTGAGCGTTTTGCGTCAGGCTGTTAACTCTCTTTAACCTCAACCGTTATGAAACTGAAAACCCTGCTTTTTGTCCTTCTGGCAGCAGCCGCTTCGGCCGGCAATGCCCAGACTGCCGACGGCAACGCCGAAATCATGAAGGTTTATGAGCAAATGCTCCGCGAGAACTATAAGGACTACGAAACCCTGTTCCGTCGCGCCCACACCTATTATGAAACCGCCAACTACCTCAAGGCGCTCGACGACCTTGACCGTGCGGTCAAATATTGCCCCGAAACCGACACCGAAGGCCTCTTTGCCATCTATTCGCTCCGCGGAGAGTGCTATTTCTACCTCAAGCGCTACGCAATGGCCCTGCCCGAGCTGACCAAGGCGCTGGAATATGAACCCACATCGACCGCTCTGCTCGACCTCCGCGCCCAAACAGCCTATGAGCTCGGCCGCTACGATGATGCCAAAACTGACTATAATAAGGAGCTGCGCATTCAGCCGCGCAGCCAGGAAGCCCTGTTCGGCCTTGCCAGAGTAGCCGCCCGCCAGAACAACATAGGCCTGGCCATGGAATATGCCGACAAAGCCGTAGGGCTGACGCCTAACCGCAGCTCGGTGTTCGTTCAGCGCGCCGAAGTGAAAAAGCTGATTGCCGACTATAACGGCGCGGTCGACGACCTGCTGGCCGCGCGCGCAACCGACGCCAACGACCCCGACGTTATTCCCGCACTGCTGAGCCTGGCCGACAGCAACTATTCATCTGTTATCACCGGCCTTACCGGCGCCATACGCAGTGCGCCGCGCAATCCGCTGTTCTACTATCTGCGCGCCTCGATTGCCGCCGCCCACTTCCACTACCATAACGCCATCGATGACTTCAAATATATCATCGACAACAACCTCTACGACTACTCGGGCCTCTACTGCTCGCTGGCCGAATGCTACTTCGCTCTGGGGCAGTTCGAAAAGGCGCTCGATAACGCCGAGCAGGCCCTCGCCACCGCCGACATGCAGGCCGACGACCTGAGCCGCTACTCAACAGTGCGCGCAATGATTCAGCGCGCAATGGGTCAGACCGACAAGGCCCTGGCCTCGATCAACCGCGCGCTCGACTACAACGAGAACAACACCGACGCCCAGACCGAACGCGCCCTGATTCTCGTTGACAAGAAGGACTATGAAAAAGCCTCCGCCCAGCTCGGCGAGCTGATAATGACCGAGCCTTTCGAACCGATGCCCTACATGCTCCGCGCCTGGATTGCCAACGACTTCACCCGCCAGCCAAAGGCCGCAAAAGGCTTCTACGAGCAGGTTATTGGCCTCGACATGCCCCATAATGAGCTGGTCGGTTCCTATCTGGGATTCGCGCAGCTCTTTGCCGGCCAGACCGCCAAGGCCGTGAGCTGGATGGACGCCATTCTGGCCGAACCCGACTATGACGGCAAGAACCACTACTTCGGCGCTTGTTTCTACGCATGGGCCGGACGCACCGACCGCGCCTTCGAGTGCATGGAAGCGGCCCTGAAAGCCGGCTACGCCAACCTCTACGACTGGAAATACCGCAACGACGCCCGCATCAACGTTTCGCCGCTGCGCGACGACGCCCGCTTCCAGAAGCTCCTGACCCAATATCAATCGATATTCTGACCCGGCCAATGAGCTTTTTGCGCAAACTGGCCCTGATTTTGGCGGTTGCTCTGGCAGCCGCCGTTTCGGCTTCCAATAAACATGAATTCCGCGGCGCGTGGATTCAAACCATCTATCAGGGCTACGACAAACGCTCGACCGAAGAAAACCAGGCATACCTGCTCGGACTGCTCGACCGGCTCTACGATGCCGGAATCAACGCGGTGTTCTTTCAGGTGCGCCCGCGCGCCGATGCGCTCTATAAGAGCGACATCGAGCCGTGGAGCCGCTTTCTGACCGGCACCGTGGGCAAGGAGCCCGACCCCTATTGGGACCCGCTGGAATTCATGGTGCGCGAGGCGCATGCACGCGGCATGGAGCTCCACGCATGGCTCAACCCCTATCGCGCCCCGACGGTGGAGGAAGCAGCCTCGCTCCCGGCCAACGACCTGCTGCTGACCGAGCCCGACCGCTTTGTGCGCTACGACAAAGGCTACTACTTCGACCCGTCGATGCAAAAAAACCGCGACCTGATCTGCCGCATTTCGGCCGACATTGCAAGCCGCTATGCGGTCGACGGCATTCACTTCGACGACTATTTCTACCCCTATCCGGTGCGCGGCAAGGAGTTCCCCGACGCCAAGACCCACGCGGCATCCAAAACCAAGCTCCCGCTCAAAGACTGGCGCCGGCGCAACGTTGACCTGCTCATCGAGCAGATGAGCCACACCCTCGACTCGGTGCGCCCGGGCATTCGCTTCGGCATCAGCCCGTTCGGAATCTGGCGCAACGCCAAAACCGACCCCCGAGGCAGTCAGACCAACGGCCTGTCGAACTTCGACGACCTGTATGCCGACGTGCCCATGTGGGCCGAAAAAGGCTGGATTGACTACCAGATTCCGCAGCTCTACTGGCAAATGGACCATAAAGTGGCACCATATCGCGAGCTGGCCCCCTGGTGGGCGCGCAACGGCCGCGGCCGCCACATCTACATAGGCCAGGACGCCGAAAATATCGTCAAATTCAACGAACTCAACCAGAAACTTGAAATGGCGCGCAAAGTCAACGGCAACTGCTGGTGGTATGCCGCATCGCTCCCTACTCTGGTCCCGGCTCTCAAGAGCGGCGCCTACCGCACTCCGGCGCTCGTGCCGTCCTACCCCTGGAAAAAAGTGACGCCCGCCAAAACTCCCGCCAAACTGCGCAACCGCAACGGCCTGCTGAAGTGGCACGCCGATAAAAACGCAGCCAAGTGGGTGGTTTACCGCTTCGACTCACCCGACCGAATCAACATCGAAAACCCAGAGGCCATAATGGCCGTTACATATAAAACCGCCTTCCTGACAAGCGAACCGGGCTGGTACGTGGTTACCGCCCTCGACCATGCCAACGGCGAGTCTGCCCCAACCTCACCGATTTTTGTGAAATGAAAAAACTGCTCATACCCCTGATTGCGTGCGTGGCCCTGACGGCTTCCGCCAAAACCCGCAGCTCAAAAGCCGAAATTTCGCGCGGAATCGACATTTTTTCGTCGGTTTTCCGCGAAGTGCAGCTCAACTACGTCGACACTCTCGACGCCAAAAAGGCCATCAACACCGCCATAACCTACATGCTCGACGAAATCGACCCCTACACGGAATATTATTCCAGCGAGGACACCGACGACCTGGCCCAGCTCTCAACCGGCGAATATGGCGGCGTAGGGTCGGTTATCAACAAGGGACGCGACGGCCGTGTGCGCTTTTCAGAGCCTTATGAAAACACGCCCTCATGGCGCGCAGGCGCCCGCGCAGGCGATGTTATCCTGCAAATCGACTCGGTGAAAATCACCAAGGACTTCACCGTTGCCAAAGTCAGCGAACTGCTGCGCGGAACCGCCGGAACTACTCTGACAGTAACCGTGGAGCGGCCCTACGACCCCGACTCAATCAAGGTGCTCACCATCGAACGCGACAAAATCCACAACCCTGAAGTGCCCTATTACGGCACTCTCGGCCCCGACGGCAAGGTGGGCTACATAGTTCTCACCGCCTTCACCGAAAAGGCTCCTCAGGCCGTTGGCGAGGCTCTGGCCGACCTGCTCAAGCGCGGAATCACCTCGCTGGTCATCGACCTGCAGGGCAATCCCGGCGGCCTGCTCGAAAGCGCAGTGGAAATCGTTGGCCTGTTTGTGGATAAAGGCACTGAGGTTGTGCGCACCCGTGGCCGCGACCCGCGCAGCGAGCGCATCTACAAGACCACTCACCGCCCCGTGGCCCCCAACCTGCCAATCGCGGTGCTCATCAACGGCGGCTCGGCCAGCTCGGCCGAAATCGTTGCCGGCTCGCTCCAGGACCTCGACCGCGCGGTTATGGTCGGTCAGCGCTCGTTCGGCAAAGGTCTGGTGCAGTCGTCGCGCCCGCTCCCCTACAACGGCGCCGTGAAGCTCACCGTTGCCAAATACTACATTCCTTCCGGTCGCCTGATTCAGGCAATCGACTATTCGCGCCGCAACCCCGACGGCTCGGTGGCCCGCACTCCCGATTCGCTCACAACGGTTTACCGCACCATTCATGGCCGCGAGGTGCGCGACGGCGGCGGCATCACCCCCGACGTTAAGGTCGAACCCATCAAGAGCAACCGCCTGCTCTACACCGTGCAGTCCGAGGGTTGGGACATTGACTTCGCCAACCGCTTCGCCGCCACTCATCCTGAAATCGGCAATCCGGAGGAATTCACCGTAACCGACACTATTTTCAACGAATTCAAAGCCTTCCTCGACCCGAAGGAGTTCAAGTTCGACAAATCGTATGAGGCATTTCTGAAAACCTTGCGCGAGAGCCTCGAAAGCGAAGGCTATCTGACCGACACGGTTAAAACCTCGCTGGCCGGGCTGGAACATTTGCTTCAGCGCGACCTCGACGAAGACCTCGACCTCAACCGCCGCGAACTGAGCTATCTGCTCATCGACGCCATAGTTCCGCGCTATGGTTTCCGCCGGGCAGCCCTGGCCGCCGAGCTCCCCTATAACGAGCCGCTGCAGCGTGCCGTCGAGGTGCTGACCGACCCCGAGGCATATAAGAAACTCCTGTCGCCCGCCGAATCCAAAAAATGATCGATATTCCTGCCGACAAAGCGCGCCAAAAGGCGCTGCGGGCCGCCCTGAGCGACTCGCGGCGCGTCAGCGTTTACGGTCTGGCCGGCTCCGCCACCGCGGTCATGCTGGCTGAAACGGGCCGCAAACGCCCAATGGTGGTAGTGGCCGACTCGCTCGACGACGCCGGCTATCTCTACCACGACCTTTGCCGCCTCTGCGGCGAGCAGGCCGTGGCCATTCTGCCCAGCGGCTACAAGCGCCACATAAAATACGGCCAGCCCGACCCGCCGCAGCAGATTCTCCGCAACGAAGCGACTGCGGCGCTCTACGCCCCCTCGACTCCGCTGCGCTTCTTAGTAACCTACCCCGAGGCGCTGGCCGAGAAGGTGGCGTCGCCAAACGCCGTCACCGACCATACGCTCCACATTTCCGTAGGCTCTAAACTCAACCTGACCGAAACCGAAAAATGGCTGCGTGCCAACGGCTTCAAGCAGGAAGACTATGTTTATGAGCCGGGCCACTTTGCGGTGCGCGGCTCGATTCTCGACATCTACGGCTTCTCCGGCGAGCTCCCTTTCCGCATCGACCTGTTTGGCGACGATGTTGACTCAATTCGCCGTTTCAGCGTTGAAACGCAGCTGAGCGAGCAGAAAATGGACGCTATCGACGTGTCGGCCAACGTTGGCTCCGGAGCCGACACCGGCTCGCTGCTCGACTATCTCGACCCGGCAACGGTGATTGCCGTGCGCGATGACGCAACGTTCCTTCCGGCCCGTGTGGCTGCAGTGGCCGCCGAGAAGTTCTCCTTGTCGGCGGCAGAGGCTGACGAGGGCGACCCCGAGGCCATGCGCAACGTTGTTGACCCCGAAGCCTTTGCCTCCGTATTCGCCGGAATGCGCACTCTCATCTACACCGAAGGCGACCACCCGGCGCAGGGCATTTCAGCATCGCTCGACTTCAAATGCTCGCCCCAGGGCGTCTATCATAAAAACTTCGACCTCATCGGCGCCGAGCTGACCCGTCTGGCCGCCGACGGCTATTCGATTTATATCCTCTCCGATTCCGCAAAGCAACACGAACGCCTGCGCGCCATTTTCGACGAACGAGGCGACAAGTTCGCCTTCACCCCGGTCATCGGCACCCTCCATGCCGGCTATATCGACCATCTGACGCGCTCCTGCATCCTGACCGACCACCAGATTTTCGACCGTTTCCACAAATATTCGCTCAAGAGCGAACGCGCGCGCTCCGGCAAGCTGGCGCTGTCGCTCAAGGAGCTGTCGAGCATCGAGCCGGGCGACTATATTGTCCACTCCGACCATGGCGTAGGGCGCTTTGCCGGCCTGGTACGCACCGCCGGAATCAACGGCCGCATGCAGGAAATGATTAAGCTGACCTATTTGAATAATGACACGATTTTCGTGTCGCTCCATTCGCTCCATAAGCTCAGCAAATATCGCGGAAAAGAGGGTGCCGAGCCGCGCATATCAAAACTCGGCTCCGGGGCCTGGAACAAGCTCAAGGAGCGCACCAAGTCGAAGCTGAAAGATATTGCCCGCGACCTTATTTCGCTCTATTCGCGCCGACGCCAGGAGCAGGGCTTCCAGTTCCCGCCCGACGATTATCTGCAACACGAACTCGAAGCGAGCTTCACCTACGAGGATACTCCCGACCAGCTAACGGCCACTCAGGCCGTGAAGGCCGACATGGAGTCGCCCCGCCCCATGGACCGCCTGGTATGCGGCGACGTTGGGTTCGGCAAAACGGAAATTGCCATGCGCGCGGCGTTCAAGGCCGCAACCGCCGGCAAACAGACCGCAGTGCTGGTGCCTACCACCGTGCTCGCCTATCAGCACTACCGCACTTTCCGCGAGCGCTTCAAGGATTTCCCTGTGAGCGTCGACTACCTCTCGCGCGCACGCACACCCAAGCAGGTCAAGGATATTCTCGACCGCCTCGCCGCCGGGAAGCTCGACATCATCATCGGCACTCATAAGCTCATCGGCAAGACGGTGAAGTTCCACGACCTGGGCCTGCTCATCATCGACGAGGAGCAGAAATTCGGCGTGGCCGTCAAGGAGAAGCTCAAGGAGCTGAAGGTCAACGTTGACACCCTGACCATGAGCGCCACCCCCATTCCGCGCACCCTACAGTTCTCGCTCATGGGCGCACGCGACCTCAGCGCCATAACCACTCCGCCGCCAAACCGCCGCCCCATAGCGACCCAGGTGCTATCCATGACCGACGAACTGCTGGCCGAAGCTGTAAACTTCGAACTGAGCCGCGGCGGCCAGGTGTTCATTATCAACAACCGCATCGAGGGGCTATACGACCTGGAGAATATGGTGCGACGGCTCGTTCCCGATGCCCGCACCATAGTGGCCCACGGCCAGATGCCCCCCGAACGACTCGAAAAGTCCATTATCGACTTCACCGCCGGCGACTACGATGTTCTGCTGGCAACCACCATCGTTGAGTCGGGCATCGACATGCCCAACGTGAACACCATGATTATCTATAACGCCCAGAACTTCGGTCTGAGCGAGCTCCACCAGCTGCGCGGACGCGTAGGCCGCTCGTCGCGCAAGGCGTTCTGCTATCTGGCTGTTCCGGCCGGGGCAAACATATCGCCGGTTGCGCGCCGCCGCCTGCAGGCCATTGAAAGCTTCTCGGACCTGGGTAGCGGAATCCACATTGCCATGCAGGACCTTGACATCCGAGGCGCCGGCAACCTGCTCGGGGCGGAACAGAGCGGCTTTATCGCCGATTTGGGCTACGAAACCTACCAGCGCATTCTGCAGGAGGCTGTAACTGAGCTGCGCACCGAGGAATTCGCCGACACCTTCGCCGATCAGGCCGAAAACGGCGACAGCGAGTTCGTTGCCGACTGCACCATTGAGTCCGACATGGAGCTGCTCCTGCCGGCCGACTATGTGCCGCAGGATCGCGAACGCATAGCCCTCTACCAGGAATTAGACGGGATCAACCGCGAATTGGATCTGCGCGCCTTTGCCGACCGTCTGCGCGACCGCTTCGGCAAGATTCCGCCCGAGGCTGCCGAGCTGCTGCGGGTGCCGCGTCTGCGCCGTCTGGCCCGCCGTCTGGGCATAGAAAAAGTAGCCCTGAAGCAAGGCAAAATGTTCCTGTACTTTGTCGGAGAACAGAATCTGGCCTACTACCAGAGCCCGATGTTCGGCCGCATAATCGACTATGTATCCGACAATCCGGCCCGCTGCCGTTTCCGCCAGGGCGAATCCAAGCGCTCCATAGTAATCTCCGACGTCCCCACCGTAGAAACCGCCACCGGCGTCCTCGCCACCATCCTCGAACCCTAACGGGTCCGATAGGCGTCTATCGTGCGCCGGATGCCCTCTTCGAGCGAGGTCGGAGCGATGAATCCGAAGTCAGCGGTGGCCGCATCGGTAGTGCACTGCCAGTTGCGCTGGCGCAGAATGTTGTATTTGTCGAGATTCAGGGTTGCGGGCTTGCCGGTAAACAGCGATGACTTCTGGGCAACCCAGCAAACGGGCTTCACGACCCACAGAGGCATTTTGAGCGACACAACTCCCCTGCGGCCCAGCGCGCGGCTGACTATGCCGCGAAACTCCTTCTGAGTGTAGCTGCGCGGCTCGCTGATGTTGTAGCGCCGGTGAATCGGCGCGCGTTCCAGAGCCATAAACATAGCCTCGACCAAATCTTCAACGTAAATAAACGTGAGCAGCTGCTTGCGCATACCCACCCCGAAGTCGAAATGCCGGTCTATGCTCTTAATCATCAGCAGATAATCCTGCTCGTGAGGGCCATAGACCCCCGTGGGGCGGAAAATTATCCAGGGCAGCCCGCTGAGCGTTTCCAGCCACTGCTCGGCCTTGACTTTCGAAAGGCCGTAGCGGGTGTTAGGCCGCGGGGGCATCTGCTCGGAAATGGGGGTATAGTTCCGCTCGTCACCGGGTCCGATGGCCGACAGGGAGCTCACATAAAGGAACTTTTCGGGCACCCGGCCGGCCTGCTTCAGCGCCGTACCGAAAGTGCGCAGAAACTGAAAGTTAATGCGGTTGAAGTCGGGAAAGCTGGTGCACTTGGTCGCCCCGAGGTTATAGATAACATAGGTCCAGGGGCCGGCCGACGAGAGCGTCTGCTCAACCTGCTGCGGGTCGTCGTAGTCAAACTCCAGAAAATGCAGCCGCGGGTCGGAGAGCCAGCGGCGCGAAGTTGAGGAGCGGACGCCGACGGTGGTTTCAAAGCCCGACTCCAAAGCCTTGCGGGCAATAAAGCCGCCAATAAAACCGCCGGCGCCGACAATGAGTACTGATTTCACTGCCTCCACAGCTCAGAGTTTAATCTTGCGGTTCTTGGAAATGTAGATACCGCCCTTGGCGGGTTTGACTACCCTGCGGCCGCTCAAATCATAAACAGCGGCATCGGCTGCGGTGCCGGCCTTGATTTCGTCGATAGCGGAGCCGTCGGTGAGGGTGAACACACACGATTTCTGGCCGGGAACTTCAACATAATCATTGCCTTCCCAGTAGTAAACACGCGCGGTATATTCCTGACCTATAGTGCCATCCTTGAATTCATCGCCTACAACCACAATTTCAGACTGCTTGGCGCCGATTTTCAGCGGCAGGCTCTGGAAGCGCTCAATGTAGCCCTTGTGGCCTTCCTGCTGGATTTCAACGTAGAGCTGACCTTCATAGCCGTTTTCGGCGGTGACAACCTTGAGTGAGAATTCCAGGTTCTGAGTCGTGGGGCTGGTGCAGGTTATCTCAGCCAGGCGGATATCGGCATCGGAGGGAGCCTGCGCGTTGCCGAAGGTTATATAGCCGTTGGCAACCGTAGCCTCAAACGTAAAGGCGTTGGCAATCGGATAGTAAACGGGCGAATACTTTTGCGTTACTCCGCTCCAGACCATCGGATAGCAGATATAGGAGCCTTCGGGCAGGTTGGCGGGAATCGGAATAGTTCCGCAATACATGCCGTAGTTCTGCGGCAGAACAGTTGCCTGCGCATTGGCGGAATGGCTGAAGTATTCGGTGCCGTCTTCGGCCACGAACTTGATGGCCGAGTGGGGCTGAACGGCGTCGATGGAGCCGCGGCTGTAAATGGCATCTCTGTCGCCGGCGGCGTTGGTGTAGGTAAATGCCGTGGTGGCGCCGAGCTTAGCCCTTGTAACATTGGGTTTGAAGCCGCCATTGCCGGAGAATACCAGCGGAACTTCGCTATAAGGGGTAACCTTTCCGGGACGGAGTTTGAAAATAGCGCAGTTGCTGATGTTATAGCCTGCGGTGGAACCGCCTACGCCCTGCTGCTGAGGGTCAAGAGACGTTAGCAGGAAATAGCCGTCGCTGATGCCGCCCCAGCCCCAGTTAACGTGGTAGAGGCCGTCGCCCTTATATCCGTCAACAACGAAGGCATGGCCGCCGCTGCTGTTCGAACCGCTGTATAACACCGGATAGCCGGCGGCAAGCTCGTCGTAGACCATCTGCTCCCACTGTGCGGGCTGGAACCAGTTGCGGTCCAGGGCAATGGTAGCGTCGTCATAGTTAAAAAACTTCACCACGCCGGCGGCCATAATCGAGGTTGCCGCGCTCGAAGAGCTGGCGCGGTAGGTGGTTTTTGCGCAATAGCCCAGGGCCTTCATCAGAGTGGCCACGGCAGTGCGGTTAACGGCGGGATCCTTGGAACCGGAATACTTGTTGAGCATATTGGCCCAGTCAAGGGTAACGTCGTCGAAGTTAATCGACATTGTCTGGCCCGACATCTGATAGGTAAAGGTTCCGCCCGTGCATTTGGCGGGATATTCATAAACCTTCAGCACCTGAGCCATGGCGGTAGCCTCGCAGCCGGTGGGCGACTGCGTGCCGTTGATTACCGGAGTCTGCTCATTATAGGGTGCCAGCTGGTTCCACACGGTCTTGCAAATCGGGCTGATAGCCTTGAAGTCGTCAGAACCGGAGCGCGATGCCGAGCCGGGCTCCGCACCGGTGCGTATGGCGTCAATCTCCTCGGCATAGCCTTCAAGCATCATTTCCAGAGCTGGGGGCAGTTGCTCGCCGGCAACGAAATTTTCGGAATAACCGAGCAGAGCCGGAGCATCGGAATCGGCACTCAGAATCAGCAGGCCGCCTTCGGCCGGGGCGAAAACATAGAGTTCGGGAACTTCGCTATGGCGCGCAACGGTCAGTTCGGGCTGAACGTTTACGCTGCGTGCGGCAATGCGGCGTGCGGCGCCGGAGCCTACACGGGCAAGCGCCTCGGCCGGCGAAAGAGCCTCAGCCTGCGCGCCGAGGGCAATGAGTGAAGCTGCGATGAGAAGATTGGCTTTTTTCATATCAGTAAATCAATTTTTTACCACTGTTTGTTATATAGATTTTGCCGCTTACGGGATTGATAACCCTGCGACCCGACAGGTCGAAATATGTTTCACCGGCGCCATCGGCTTCGAGTTCGCTAATCGACGACGCAGGCCCCAGCGTAAAGGTTTTGCGCTGGCGACCGCTCATTTCTTTTTCCTCACCCTGAACGGTGTAGTAGAAATAAACCGTATACATCTGACCGGGAATACCTTCGGTGAAGTCGGTGGTGAAGGTAACTTCGGTCGATTTGCCCGATTTGAGCGAGATTTCAACGGGCACGCGCGCCAGGTAGCTGTTGTAGTCGCCGCGGTTATGGATTTGCATCCACACTGTGCCTGCCCAGTCGCCATTGGCCGCAACGGTGATTTTTGCGGTCAGGTCATTTTGTTCAGCGTTGGTAATCTGCAGGTTGGAGGCGGTCAGGGTGCCTACGTCGGCCGGACGGGTAACTTCAACCGCAACGGCCTCCGACATACGCTTATTTGTGTCAGCGTTAATCAGATAAGCCTCATACTGACCCGATGCGAGCGACATGTTTGTCAACGATGCCGGCACCTCGACATTGAGGGTCGAATTGCCGTCAATATTGGCGACAAAAGTGGTAATTGTGGCACGTTTTACCGAATTATTGGGCTGATAGAGGCAAATAGCCACCTTTCCGGTGAAAGGCACAGAGCTGGTGTTGGCGATTGAAACTTTGGCGGTGAAATTCCTGTTGGTTACGAGCGTCTGGGGAATTTCGAGCGATGTAGCCCAAATATTCGGAACTTCGAGCGCACCGAAAGTAATGGTGCTGCCGCTAACGGTTGCCGGCACAGACATGCCTTTGGCAAGCGGGCCGTAGACCTGATAATACTCATTCTGAATGCCGCTGTAAACGCCGGGCGTAACAATATATTCGCCGGCGGCCAGCGATGAAGGAGCGTTGATGCCGGCGAACACCAAGCCATAGTGGGGCGAAATGGTGCCCGATGCGTTTGTGGAGCGCACCCAGGTTTTGGCACCGGTGGCAACGGAGGTGAAGCAGACTGCGGGCGACACCTTGCTGACACTGAAATTGCGGCCGTTAAAGGCAGTCAACGTAATCGCTATGCTGCCGCCAAGACTAACCGACGAGCTTTTTACGGCAAACGCATCCTGGGAGAAGAAAATCAGCGGCACATTGTTCGTAGCAATACCGGTGTTCGGCTTGAGATTGAAGAATGCATCCTGGCCCAGATCAAACCCGCCGGTGGAACCGCCTATGCCCTGAGCTTCCGGGTCAAGGGCAGTCAGCAGGAAGTAGCCGTCGCTCAAGCCTCCCCAGCCCCAGTTGACATGGAAGTAACCGTCGGAACGATAGCCGTCAACAACAAAGGCATGACCTTCGTTATTGATAGTTGCGCCGGAGTAATAAACCGCGCGGCCCGCGGCCAATTCGTTATAGACCATCTCATTCCACCGGGCAATCGAAAACCAGTCGCGGCTAAGGCTGCTCAGGGTGGGGTCGAAGTTAAAGTTGCGGATAAGACCCGTGCCCATTTCGAAACTTTGCGCGCCGGAACCATCAGTGCCGAAATTCATCTTGGCGGCGATGGCGCAGGCGTTCATCAAAACGGCCACTGCGTTGCGGCTTTCGGCGGGCGAGCTGCTTTTATAGGTGTCGAGCATCTTATCCCACTCGAGGGTAACGTCGTCGAAATTCAGGCTGAGCTTCTTGCCGCCGTTGGCCCAGTCGTAGGTAAATGTGCCGCCGGAGCACTTGGCGGGATACTCCATAACTTTCAGCACCTGCGACATGGCGGTGGCCACGCAGCCGCTGTAGGTCTGGGCGTCGCCGATTTTCGGGGCGAGGTCGTTATAGGGAGAGTTCTGATTCCACTGGGTTTTGCAAATCGGAGAAATGGAGGCGAAATCGGCGCGCGAACCGGCTGCCGGAGCGCCCATCACCACATTGCCGGCGCGCGTTGCGGCAATTTCGGTCGCATAGGCGCGAATCATCATTTTCAGCGCATCGGGCATCGGGGCGCCTTCAACATAGTAGTCGGAGTAGCCAAGCAGTGCGGGAGTTTCGCTCTCGGCGCTGACGAGCAACAGCTCGCCGGATTGGGCGAACACATAGAGTTCGGCTTCGGCCGAGTGCTCGGCAACGGTCATCAGCGGCTGAGCTGCGGCAACGGAGCCGCGCATGGCCCTGCGCACGGTGGCGGTTGCAGGCACCTGCTCCAACGCGCGGTCGAGCGCGGCGGCAGGGCCGAGGAGCTCGGCCGACGCACCGAATGCAGCCATCACGGCTGCAGCGGCAAGAAATAGTCGTTTCATTTATCGGAGTTGAATAGTTTGTGTATTTGAGCCTTGACGGCGGATATAGATTCCTGATTGGGGATTGATAACGCGGCGGCCGCCGAGGTCGAAATATTCAACCGGGGCATTCGGGTCGGATTGAACCTGGTCAATAGCGCCCTGGCCCGGTTCGAGTTCCTCATAGTCTGAAATCAGCACTATGTTGGTGCCGCCAACGGTTGCAGTTTTACGCCACATGGTCGACTGGGAGCCATAAACATCGTAGACTTCGGCATCTTCGGCATCTTCGCCGCCACGCTTTGCACAAATCTGCAGCGTATATTTGCCATTGGGCACGGAACCCGACGGCAGGTCGAGCGACAGCTGCCTGTAGCCATAGAACGTCTGCAGGTTATCTATCGGGCCGGAAAAAGATCCATAATAAACCTCGCCGGCAGCGGAAGTCATTTTCAGGCCCAGATAAACATCTGAAATTTCAAAGGGCATATTGTTTATAAGCAAGCCATCGTTGGTAAACGTAATGGTCTCAGTGCGTCCCAGGCGGCTCTGAGTAGGCGAAAAAACCACGTCGCCGCCATAAATAGCCAGAACCAGCGGAGCATCTTCCTCTTTCGATGTGCAGCCCGGCGTCAAATTAAACACCGCGCCGCAGCCATCGCTGTAGCCGCCGCCGGAACCGCCGATACCCTGCTGGCCGTCGGGGTTAAGCGCGGTGAGCAGGAAATAGCCGTCAAGAAGGCCGCCCCAGCCCCAGTTGAGGTGGAAGAAGCCGTCGGAACGGTAGCCGTCAACAACAAAAGCGTGGCCGACCTGATCCTTCAGGTTCTGGCCGTCGTAGTAAACGGGACGGCCGGCGGCCAGCTCACCGTAGACTTTTTGCTGCCAATCGCCCAGAGAGAACCAGTCGCGCATAAGGAACTGCGCCGAGTAGTCATAGTCAAAATGGCGAATAACTCCGGCCAGGCAATACAGGCTCTGAGTGCCGGAAGCCTCGGTTCCATAGTTCATCTGAGCGGCATAGCCCACGGCCTGCATCAGACCGGCAACCGCCAGACGCTGCACGCTGGTGCTCGAACCGCTGTAGGAGTCGAGCATCTGGTCCCACTTGAGCGTAACGTTATCGAAATTCATCGACAGGCTCTTGCCGCCATTCTGCCACTTGTAGGAGTAATATCCGCCGGTGCATTTATCGGGATGCTCATAGGTTTTCAGCACCTGGGCCATAGCCGTTGCAACGCAGCCGGTGTAGGTTCTCTGTCCGTTCATTGTCGGCGCGCTGTTATTATATGGTGCATCCTGGTTCCAGGTGGTTTTGCAAATCGGTTCAATGGGGCTGAAATCGGCGCGCGAACCGGCCGAGGTTGCCGGAATCACGTCGCCGGCGCGCAAGGCGCGAATTTCTTTGGCATAAAGGTTGAGCATGCAAACCAGCGACGGGGGCAGCTCGCTGCCTTCAACGTAGTTTTCCGAATAGCCCAGCAGGGCGGGGGTTTCGCTTTCGGCGCTGACAACCATCAGACCCGAAGGGGCCCCGAAAACGTAGAGCTCGGCCTCGGCAGAGTTCAAATCGACCATTTTCAGCTGATTGAACTGTTGGGCTCGCATCGAGCGGCGAGCGGTGCCGGCAGGTATTTCGTCAAGAGCGCGCTGAAGCGCAACAGAGGGTTCAAGCAGTTCGGCTTTTGCACCGGTCATGGCCATTGCGGCCAGCGAAATTATGAGCAGTTTTTTCATTGAGCGAAGATGATTTTTTGTGTATTTCAATTCCGGGGGTCCGCTGACTTAACGGCAAGACAAGATAATGCGTGTGGTTTCATGAAACTTTTTTGGTCTGCGAATCGCGGATGGTGTCAACAACGTTGATGATATAGTCACCGACTTTTTCCAGGTCGGCCACCGCGTCCATATAGAATATGCCGGCCTGATAGTCATAAAGGCCGTTGTTGATGTTCTCAACGTTTTTGGCGCGCAGCTGATTGCGCAGGTTGTTGATTTCGCGTTCTTTATTATAGGCGTTGAGCAGCTGCTCCTCGCGCACGTTCTCTATGTTGTCGAGCATGGTTATCATGCCGTTCATAGCCTCGGAAACCAAAACGAACATCGAGTCGATATTGTCTTTGATGAGGTCCGAGAAGTGAACGTTTACCTCCTGCTTGCGCGAGAGCACCCGGCCGAAGTTATTGCAGCTGTCGGCAATCGATTCGATTTCAGAGTTGATGTTAAAGAGCGAGTTAACGCGCAGTTTGCCGTCGTTCGACAGGCGGCCCTGGGCCGTGCGGTTCAAAAAGCCGGCAATTTCGCGTTCCATGCGGTCACTGATATCCTCATATTTGCCCAAACGCGAATAGAGTTGATTGAACTCTTTGGTCTTCGCATTGACCTGAAGCAGTTCCTGAGCCATGCCCAGCATTCGGTCTACGCGCTGCGCAAACACCCCGATTTCCTTTTCAACCTGAACAATATTGAGTTCGGAAGCGCTGACGCGGTTCGAGCCGATATATTTGAGCGAAAATTCTTCGTCTTGAGTCTTGGAAGGGATAATGTATTCAACGGCTTTCACATAGAAGCCGGTAACCCAAATCATAATGGAGCCGTTGATGAGCTTATAGACGGTCTGGAAGAGCGACATGCCAAAGCTCACCGCCACCTGCATGGCAGCAATCTGCTTAACAACGTGATGACCCGCAGGCAATGAGTTATCAAACAGATGATTATAAACATCAGGCTCGGTTTCGGCAATATGCGTAACGTAATAATAGAGCTGCGTGGGGTCGCTTTGACCAATCTGACCGATAAGCCATTCAATCATATGAACGAACGGGAAGAACAACGGCAGCATCCAAATCAGACCCAACACGTTGAAAAGCACGTGGCCCAAGGCGGTTCGCTTGGCGCCGACGTTGCCGCTGAGCGAGGCAAGCACGGGGGTGATACAAGTGCCCAGGTTCGCACCAAGCACCAATGCGCAGGCCAACTCGAAAGTAACCCAACCTTTGGCACACATAATCAACGCAATGGCAAACGTTGCGGCCGACGACTGGATAACCATAGTGAGCAGGCAGCCGACCAGCGCGAAAATCAGAACCGAGCCGAAGCCGCTGTGGGTGTACTGCTGCAGGAAGGCAAACATTTCCGGATTGGCCTGAAGGTCGGGAACGTAGGTCGAAATCATATCCAGGCCCATGAACAGGAAAGCAAAACCGATGAAGAATTCGCCCAGGCTCTTGTTGCGGCTCGACGAGGAGAACATCAGCGGAACGGCAACTCCTATCAGTGGAAGCATGAAGGCCGACATGTTAATCTTGAATCCAAACATGGAAATGACCCAGTAGGTGAAAGTGGTGCCTACATTGGCGCCAAATATTACCGCCATGGCTTGCGCCAGGGTCATCAATCCGGAATTCACGAAGCTGACAACCATCACCGTGGAGGCCGACGACGATTGCAGCAAAGCCGTGAGCACTATGCCGGTAACCAGGCCGCTGAATCGATTGCGGGTCATTACGGACAGGATGTTGCGCAGGCGGTCGCCGGCCACCTTCTGGAGGCCTTCGCTCATCACCTTCATGCCATACAGAAACAGGCACACCGCGCCCAGCAGGCACAGGAAGTCGAGAATGCTATAGCTCATTTTTGCTATTGGTGAAGTTACTTTTCGCCCACAAATTTAATAAACATTACGCAATTTCCCAAAAAATCCTTAACTTTGCCCTATAATAATTTACCCGCATAACCATGAAAGTACTGCTCATCAACGGAAGTCCCCACTCCAACGGCAACACTGCCGCCGCCCTCAACTATTTGGCCGAAGCCCTGCAAGCCAACGGCTTGGAAACCGAAATCCTCCATATCGGAACCAAACCGGTTCAAGGCTGCATAGGCTGCTACAAGTGCATGGAACTGAACCGCTGCGTATTCACCGACGAACTCTATGAGCGCACGCGTCAGGCCGTTGCCGGCGCCGATGCCCTCGTTATCGGCTCCCCGACCTACTATGCCGGCCCCGCCGGCTCGCTCTGCGCCCTGCTCGACCGCCTGTTCTACTCCTCCGGCCCCCTGCTGCGCGGAAAACCGGCCGCCGCAGTGGCCATTGCCCGACGCGGAGGCGCCACAACCACCTACGACCGCCTGAACAAATACTTCGAAATCATGGGCATGCCGATGCCCAACGCCCAATACTGGAACCTGGTCTACGGCCGCAAGCCGGGCGAGGCGCTCCTCGATGCCGAAGGCCTGCAAACCCTGCGCAACCTCGCCGCAAACATGGCCTGGATGCTCAAGGCGCTTGCCGCCTCTCCCCTGCCCTGCCCCGAGCGCGAACCCTGGCAGCCCACCCACTTCATCCGCCCCGACCTCAACCCCGCCGACTGACCCGGCGGGGGGCGGGAGTTTTTGGGAAAAAGTTAAAATAGTTCTAAGAATTAGGGATTTACGAAAAATATTCGTATCTTTGCCAACGATATTACCAATCTATTATTCACTTTCTAAGTCCCTTTTTCTATGAAGAAGATTCTTTCCGCAATGTTAGGCCTGGCGCTCAGCCTGGCCTGGAGCGGCGCTTCCGCACGCGTTGCCGACCGGCGCGCCGCGGAGCAATCCGAGCCCGTTCCTGCGAAAATGATTCAGAGCGCCGAGGCCAAGAAAAGCCTGCGCCGCGCAAAACCACGCGTTACCGGCGACTTCAAGCGCCCGGCCCGCCGCGCCGTTGCCCGCAAGGCACCTTCGGCCACCCCCACAATCTGCGCAAGCATATTCGCATACGCCCCCGACGACAATGCCGGCATTTACGCCATGACTCCGTCGGACTACGGTTTCACCCCCGTGAAAGCCGACGATAATCTGAATTCTGCCAATGGCGGCGCGTTTGCCAACGGAGTGTTCTACAACATCACCGAGTCCGGCCAAGGCAACTCCTGGCGCGCCAACGATTGGAGCCGTATTTCCGGTCCGTCGGAAACCGATATTGAATGCAGAGCCATGGCAGCCGACCCGTCAACCGGCACCATATATGCTATCGAAGAGTCAGCCAACGGCTTTGACTTCATAACGATCAGCCCTTCGGATTTCAGCCGTGCCTCAACCATCTGCACCTACGGCGAAGCTTTCGAACTGGTGTGTCTGTTCTTCGACCTCAAGGGAAATATGTATGGCATCACCTCCGGCTCCTCCCTTTATCAGATAAACAAAACTACCGGTGCGACCTCAGTAGTTGGCAAGACCGGCATTCAATGCTATTGGGGTGCCGGAGCCGTTGTAGACCCCGAAAGCGGCGTATGTTTCGTTGCCGGCGACGACCTGCCCAGCGCTCTCTACGAACTGGACTTCGAAACCGCCGTTTCCTCGCTGATATACGAATTCGAGGAAGATGAAGAAATCAACTGCATTTTCATTATGCCCAAGTCTGCGAACCTGCAGGTTCCCGCAGCGGCAGAATCGCTGACCGCATCGTTCCCCGAAGGCAATCTTGCCGGAACTGTCAGCTGGACCGCACCGGCCAACACCGCCGACGGCTCTGCCGGCTCCGGCGCCCTCTCCTACTCGCTCAAGTGCAACAACGTGGAAATCGCTTCCGGCGCGGCCGAATGGGGCGCCACGCAGTCAATCAGCCACACCGTCGACAAAGCCGGCTCCTATGCTTTCTCCGTGACTTTCAGCACCGAGCAAGGCGAATCCGCCCCGGTTTCATCAACTCTTTGGATCGGCCACGACACCCCATTGGCAGTTACCGACGCCAAAGCCACGCGCTCCGGCTCTGAAAACACAATCAGCTGGAAGGCATCGGCCGGCGGCAGCCACGGCGGCTACGTCAACCTCGCAGAAGTAACCTATAAGGTCACCCGCCGCCCCGACGGCGAAGTAATCGCCGCCTCAACTGCGGAAACTTCCGTGGTTGACCAACTGGCCGACGGCAACTCCCCGATTCTCTATTCCTACGACATCACCCCGCTCTATCAGGGCCGCGAAGCCCAGACTGCCTCCACCGGCCAGGTTATGGTCGGCGCCGTTTACTATAACCCATTCGACACCCGCGAGCAGTTCAACGAATGGAAATCCACAACCCTGCAGAGCAATCCCATGTATGACATTCCCGTTTGGGAATACGACTCCTCGCAGAAAGCGGCCGGCGTAGGTTATTGCGAAGTGGTGGCCGTTGCCGCATGGCTCACATCCCCGGCCCTGACCCTCGAAAGCGGAAAAGCCTACAAGCTGAGCTTTGAAACATGGTGTTCCAACTCAAGCTACGACGAGCAGCTCTCGGTCTACATCTCTTCCAACAACAATCCGGCCACTATGCTGTCGCAGACCCCGGTTATTGAAAAGATGATAGTCAACAACGGCAGCTCCAACAAGAAAACCACCGAAATAGTATTCACCCCCGAAGAGTCGGGCACCTACTACATTGCGTTCAACGGCTGCTCGCAACCCGACCTGGGCACTCTCTATCTCGACAACGTTCTGTTCTATTCGGTTCCGATTCTGCCCGTGCCTGAAGCGCCGACTATTTCATGCAGCGTTTTCGGCGGCTCAATGCTGATGGTTACCGCAACCGCTCCGTCCAAAGACGTTGAAGGCAACGACCTGACCGCACTGACCCGGTTAATCGTTAAACGCGACGACACGGTTATCTACACCAAAGACGAACCCGAAGTTGGCGAAACCTACAACTTCTTCGATTTCCTGCCTGGCGACGGCCGATTCGTCTACTCCGCCGTAGCCTACAGCGAAGCCGGCGCATCCGCCGCCGGAACAACCGTGGTGTCCACCATCGAAGCCGGCGTTCCCCGCTACGCCACCAATCTGCAAACCGTTGAAGACGGCAACTCGGGCACCATTACTCTCAGCTGGAAAGCGCCCGAAACCGACGTAAACAACATTCCGATTGAAGACGGCTCGCTGACGTTCGACGTCTATGCCGAAGGCGAATCCGAGCCGCTGTTTACCGACCTCACCGAAACCTCCAAGACCTGGCAGGCCGTTGAACCCGGCAAGCAGAAATTCCTTTCGTTCTATGTAATCGCCAGGAACGAAGCCGGCAGCGGCGCCCGCTCCGACGCTTCGATGCCCATAGCGGTCGGCACGCCCTACTCCGTGCCTTTCGCCGAATCTTTTGCCGGCATGGAGCTCTCTAACCTCTGGAGCTTCTATAACTCCGACGACTACAGCGAGGCCCGATGGCTGCTCGTTGCCGCCTCCGAAACTCCGAAGGCCGATCCGGTCGACGGTGACGGCGGCATGCTCGCCTTTACGGGCGAGTTCCTCGAAGAGACCGCCTGGGCGACTTCCGGCAAGATTGACCTCACCGGTAGCCAGGACCCGAAGCTGACTTTCTACTATTTCGCCCAGAACAAGAAAGAAGGCAAGGACCAGCTCGACGTTTACGTCAGCGACGGCTCGGGCTATAAGCGCCTCGACTCCTTCACCATGCGCGACCTCGAGCTCGACGGCTGGCAGAAGCGCGAAATCGACCTCAGCGCCTTTGCCGACAAAACCATTTCGCTGCGCTTTGTAGGCGTTTCCTTCCGCACCGAAAACTTCATGCTCATCGACAAGATTGAAATCTCGTCGGCCAAGGAAGACCTGGCCGTTACCATGCTCGGCGTTCCCGGCTCGGTGGTTCTCGGCAAGTCGTTCAACGTTCAGACCGTTATCTCCAATAACTCATCGAAGCCGGCCGGCAGCTACAGCGTGGTGCTTTACCGCAACGGCGTCAAAACCGAGGTTGAATCCGGCTCCTCACTCGCCGCAGGCCAACAGGCTGCATATATATTCGAACAGACCCCCGATGCAACCTGGCCCGACAAAGTGACCTACAAGGTTGAAGTTCAATATGCCGCCGACCTGATTCCCGAAAACAACACTTCCGATGAGGCCGAGATTGAGATTATCCACAACAACTACCCCGGCGTGGCAACCGTTGGCGCCGCTTATACCGACAACACCAAATCTGCGGTGGAAATCACCTGGTCAGCCCCCGACCGCACGGCTCTCCCCGCCGAGGAATGGACCGAAAACTTTGAGTTCATGACTCCGTTTGAGGTCAACCCGGCCGGCGACTGGACCTTCGTTGACGGCGACGGCGACGAAACCTACGGCTCGCAGATGTATCCCTACCCGAACATGGGCTCGCCGATGGCCTTTATAGTCTATGACGCCGAACACTTCAACGCCACCTACCTGGCCCACTCCGGCTCGCAATATCTCGCCAGCCTCAACGCGACCCATAAGCCCACCGACGACTGGATGATTTCGCCCGAACTCACCGGTCTGGCGCAGACAATCAGCTTCCACGCCCGTTCATATAGCGACACCTACGGCCTTGAAACTTTCGAAATTCTGGCTTCTTCGACCGGCACCGCCGTTGCGGACTTCACTCTGGTTTCGCGCCATGAGAACGTGCCGACCGACTGGACCGCCTATCAGGCCGAGCTGCCCGAAGGCACCCGTTATTTCGCCATTCGCTGCGTCAGCGAAGACGTGTTTGCCCTCTTCGTCGACGACGTTTGCTTCACTCCTGCCGTTAACCCGGCATCGAAGTTCGGCATTCTTGGCTACAACGTTTATCGCGACGGCGTCCGCATGAACGACAAGCCGCTCAATGCCCTGTCGTTCTCCGACTATGCACTGCCTGCCTCCACTCCCCTCTACGCAGTCAGCGTTGTCTACGACCACGGCGAATCGCCCCTGAGCGTCGAAATTGAACCCGGTCAGACCGAAATTTCGGAAATCACGGCAAGCGAAACCACCGGCCAGACCTACGACCTGCTGGGCCGCCGCGTAGCCGCCCCTGGCCGCGGCCTCTACATCCAAAACGGCCGCAAACTCCACCTGAAATAACCCCCTTCCCCTTGACTAAACAGGCCGTGGCGCACCCCGCCCGGCCTGTTTTTTCGTAAAAAGGTGCGTTTTCCTAAGTTTTTAGACCCCAAAAAGGTGCGTTTTCCTAAAAAATTCACCCCTAAAAAGGTGCGTTTTCCTGGAAAATTTGTAACTTTGTGGCTTAAATATCATCACAATGGCTATACCCAAGTTTTTGCGCAACGTTTTTGGCGGCGCCGACGTTGATTCCGAAGTGGATTTCGACG
>CAMWSP010000005.1 GCA_947176935.1 uncultured Porphyromonadaceae bacterium
GTTATTCTCAATCATTTCGCGGGCCTGGGCGGGATGGGTCAGGTAGTAGTCCATTTGGTCGAGAAGGTCGGAGTAGTCGGCGGCTACGGCTACGTAGTTTTCGCCGGGACGGAGCAGTGCTTCCTGAAACCATGATTCCATTGTCGGCGTGGGCATTACGGGCAAGGAGTTGGAGCTCATGACCCATTTGAGGTTGGTGGCCACGTCGTTGCCTTCAATGCAGGCAATGAATTTGTATTGCAGCTGTTGATCGATAGTCATTCGCAGACGCAGCCATTCGGGGCGTCCGCCCTGAAGGTTAGTCTGGCCCAGGTCGGTTTGCGGATGCCCGAACCAGCGCTGGAGAAAGGCGTAGCGTTCAGGGCGATGAACTTCGTTGCGCGACACTATTTGGTCGCGCTTTTTCTGCCATGGCGTCGGGTCTGAATCAACGAATCGGAAGTGGCGCACTGCGTTGAGGGGCATCAGCGTTGCGTTGAGGTCGCCGATGCAGCGAGCCTTGCAGAGTGTTGGCTGAGCGAAGGGGTCGTAGATGTCGCCGGGAGCGTAGAGGAAGCGCACTGATTGGGGAAAGTAGTTCAGGGCACGGCGCAAGGGAAAGAAGTAGCCGGTGTGGCGCGGCTTGGAGCTGGGCACGCGGAAGTCTGCGGCCCTAATCAGCATGGCGGGGTCTACCAGGGTAGGGTCGAGGGGTCGGCGACAGTAGTAGGCGGCGCGTTGGCGGGCCTGCTCGAGCTGTTCGGGAGTGAGGCCGTCGAGCACCCGTGGCAAAGAATAGAGCGCCGCAGGAAGCACTGAATCGAGCCACCCGCGGAGCAAGAATGAGGTTTTGTTTTGACCGGTGAGTTTAGACATTGAAGCGGAAGTGCATGATGTCGCCGTCTTGAACAACGTATTCCTTGCCTTCAACGCCCATTTTGCCGGCTTCTTTCACTGCGGTTTCAGAGCCGAGGGTAACGTAATCATCATATTTGATGACTTCAGCACGGATAAAGCCTTTTTCGAAGTCGGTGTGGATAATGCCGGCGCATTTGGGAGCTTTGGAGCCGCGCGTAAAGGTCCATGCGCGCACTTCGTCGGGGCCGGCGGTGAAGTAGGTCTGCAGGTCGAGCAGAGCGTAGGCCGCGCGGATGAGTCGGGCCACACCGGATTCTTCCAATCCGATTTCCTGCAGGAATTCCTGACGTTCCTCCCAGGTTTCGAGTTCGGCGATTTCGCTTTCGGTCTGGGCAGCCACGATGAGTATGTCGGCGCCTTCGTCTTTAACGGCTTCGCGAACGGCATCTACATAGGCATTGCCGGTTGCGGCCGAAGCGTCGTCGACGTTGCAAACGTAGAGCACCGGCTTGGAAGTCAGCAGAAACAGCTCGCGGGCAAAGCGCTGTTCGTCGGGGGTGTCGAACTTAACGGAGCGGGCGGGCTTGCCGGCATCAAGCGCTTCCTTATAGCGCAGGAGCACGTCGGCCTGCATCCGGGCGGTTTTGTCGCCGCCGGTCTGGGCAGCCTTGAGGGTTTTTGCCAAGCGGTTCTCAACCGTTTCGAGGTCTTTGAGCTGGAGTTCGTAGTCAATGATTTCCTTGTCGCGCACGGGGTCTACCGAGCCGTCAACGTGGGTTATGTTGTCGTTGTCGAAGCAGCGGAGCACGTGGAGAATGGCGTCGGTTTCGCGGATATTGGCCAGAAATTTATTGCCGAGGCCTTCGCCCTTACTGGCGCCTTTTACCAGGCCGGCAATGTCGACGATTTCAACCGTTGCGGGCACCACCGAACGCGGCTGGCAGAGCTCAACGAGCTTTGTGAGGCGGTCGTCTGGAACGGTTATGACGCCAACATTGGGTTCTATGGTGCAGAAAGGAAAGTTGGCGCTTTGGGCCTTGGCATTGGAGAGGCAATTAAAAAGAGTCGATTTGCCAACGTTGGGCAGGCCGACAATACCACACTGGAGTGACATTTGATTGAGTCTATTTTTGAGGTTTAGTATTGGTTCTTGAAAGTATGGGCAGATGCCATCCGAAGCGCACTGCCAGCATGCGCACGGTAACTATGACCGCCAGGCATATCAGGCTGCACACCTCCATGGAGCCGCCGGCCAGCTTAACCAGCCAGTAGCAAATGCCGCCCATGAGCGAGGCCATGGCGTAGATATCCTTGCGGAAAATCAGCGGCACGCGGTTGAGCAGAATGTCGCGAATAACCCCGCCGAAGGCACCGGTGAGCATGCCCATGCAGATTGCAACCCCCATGGGGCAGCTGCGGAAAAGGGCTTTTTCGATGCCGATAACAGTAAACATGGCCAGACCGATGGCGTCGAAAACCATAAGCATGCGCTCGCGGCGCACCAACCAGCGGCTGAAAACTATAACGAGCACCATGGCCAGCGCCGTGCAGATGAAATAGGCGGCAAACATGCGGAAATCAGAAACCCAGAATGCCGGCTGCCCGAGAATGGCATCGCGCAGGGTACCGCCGCCCAGGGCGGTGACCAGACCGATAATATAGGCTCCAAACCAGTCGAAACGGCGCAGCGCGGCCAGCCGTATGCCGGAAATGGCACACGCCAGAGCGCCAATCATTTCGATGATGAAGGAGAAGAGCATGGCCTGCGGTTTAGCGGGGAAGAGCTATTTTTTCAACGCGGCGCTCGTGTCGGCCACCCTCGAACTCAGCCACCAGGAAAGCATTGGTCACCTCAATGGCCGTTTCGGTCGATATGAAGCGCGCCGAAAGCACCAGGCAGTTGGCGTTGTTGTGCTGGCGGGCCAGTTCGGCCAGCTCGGTGTTCCAGCAGATTGCGGCGCGCACGCCCTGATGCTTGTTCAGCGTCATGGCAATGCCGTTGCCGGAACCGCAGATGGCAATGGCCGGATAAACCTCGCCGCTTTCCAGGGCATAGCCGCAGGGATGGGCAAAGTCAGGATAATCACACGACTCCTCGGAGTGGGTTCCGAAGTCAATTATTTTTTCAACATCGGGGCGCTTCGAAAGCATTTCCTTGAGCGTTTCCTTCAGGGCGAAGCCTGCATGGTCGCTGCATATACCTAAAATCATAGAGCAGTAAGTTTAGCGATAGTTTCAGTTGGATTGGGTGAATTGAAAACAAAGCTGCCGGCAACGAGAATATCGGCTCCGGCCTCGGCCAGACGCGCGCCGGTTTCGAGATTCACCCCGCCGTCGATTTCAATCAGCGCCCGGGAGCCGGTGCGCTCGATCAGACTGCGCAGGCGGCGAGTCTTCTCAATCGTGTTTTCAATAAATTTCTGGCCGCCGAAGCCGGGGTTCACGCTCATCAGCAGAACCATGTCCAGGTCAGCAACAATATCTTCGAGCAGACCGACCGGAGTTGCCGGATTCAGAGTAACGGCAGCCTTCATGCCGGCGGCCTTGATGGCCTGCACGGTGCGGTGGAGATGACGGGCGGCTTCCAGATGAACGTTCATATACTCAACGCCCGGAATTTTGGCCAGGCGGTCAACCCAGATGCCCGGCTCCTCAATCATCAGGTGAACGTCGAGCGGCTTGGTAGCCTTGCGGGCAACGGCCTCGATTACCGGAAAACCGAACGAAATGTTCGGAACAAAACGCCCGTCCATAACGTCGAGATGAAACAGCGCCGCCTCCGAGCGGTTAACCATTTCAATGTCGCGGTCGAGATTACCGAAATCGGCCGACAGGAGCGAAGGAGCAATCTTCATCATGATTTCTTGGGTTTGAGCAGTTGCCAGGCTATATAAACGATGCAGAGCGCACCGATGCCGTAGCCAACATATGATAGATAATCGTTATAATATTCAATCTGGCGGAACAGGTCAGCCTCATCGACAGTCTTGGCCAGCAAAGCGCCCAGAACGCAAAGCGCAACGTTCCAGACCGCAGCGCCGGCAGTTGTGTAAAACACGAACTTGGCGAAGTTCATCCGTGCCAGACCGGCCGGAATGCTGATAAGCTGGCGGATAACCGGAATCAAACGGCCAATGAAAGTCGAAACGGCGCCATGCTTGTCGAAATAAGCCTCGGCGCGGTCAACCTTTTCAGGCGAAATCATGCACACAGCGCCGAAACGGCTGCGCGCAAACGCATAAACTATCGGTCGGCCGATCCACATTGCCAACACATAATTGATAATCGAGCCGAAAAGAGCGCCAGCTGTGGCGGCCACACCGACGCCGAAAACCGTCATCTCGCCGGTTTTAGCCGCTATGAAAGCAGCCGGCGGAACAACAACCTCGCTCGGAAACGGAATAAACGAACTCTCGATAGTCATGAACACGAACACCCAGAAATAACTCATGTGTTCCCACACGAGAGTAAACAGATACTGGGCGTCAAGAAAAGCTAATACGGACATAGAGTCTTTTGCTAATAAATTTGACTGCAAATTTACTAAAAATAATTAGTAATCGACAATTTTTTTGAAAATACAGTGAACCTTTTCGCCGCTCCCGGTGTTATAATAACGTAAAGCGACTGATGAGAAGCTTTTCATGTGTGAATGATTGTGATAATGATTGGTTTATTATTCGACGAGGAGTGACTGTGAAGCCACTCCTCGCTGCATTTTCTTGCTCACCCTGAAAAAATTACCTATCTTTGCAGTTTAAAATCATTGATTATTATGGACAAACCAATCCCCACCAACGACATTATTATATATCAGACCGTCGATGGCGAAACTAACATCGACGTAACCTTTCAGAATGAAACCGTTTGGCTATCGCAAGCGCAAATGGCCGAGCTGTTTCAGAAAGATAGAACCGTTATAGGCCGACACATTAACAACATCTTCAAAGAAGGCGAACTCGAAGAATCCTTGGTATGTGCAAAATTTGCACACGCCAAAGATTATGGTCGCCGCCCGGGATTTACGCAGCAGGTAGAGTTGACTCTGTATAATCTCGACGTGATCATCTCTGTTGGTTATCGCGTTAAATCCAAACGCGGCACCCAATTCCGAATCTGGGCCAACAAAGTACTTAAACAATATCTTTTGCAGGGGTATGCAGTAAATCAGCGTTTAGCTTTGCAGAAATATGATGAATTAAGCCAGCTGGTGAAGGTACTTGGCCGTACAATTCAGAACCAAGAAAAACTGACTGAAGACAGTCGCTCCCTCCTTGATGTGGTGGTTGATTATACCTATGCTCTCGACACTCTCGACCGCTACGACTATCAGGAACTAAAGATTGAAGATACGACAGGCAAAGAGTCCTTCCACGCCACCTACGATAACGCCATGGAGGTTATTCGTGAGCTTCACGCCAAATTTGGCGGTAGCACCCTGTTCGGTAACGAGAAAGACGACTCCTTCAAGAGTTCAATCGGGCAGATTTACCAAACCTTTGGGGGAATAGACTTATACCCCTCGGTCGAGGAAAAGGCAGCAATGCTGCTTTATCTCGTCACTAAGAACCATTCATTCAGCGACGGCAACAAACGCATTGCCGCCACACTTTTCTTATGGTTCCTCAACGGCAATGGCATCCTCTATAACAGCGATGGCTCCAAGCGTATTGCCGACAACACCCTCGTTGCCCTCACCCTGATGATTGCCGAGAGCCGCACCGAGGAGAAAGACACCATGGTCAAGGTAATCGTTAACCTCATAAATAAAAACAACTGACCGGATTGAAAATTTTTTTTGCATTCCCGGTGAACCAAATCGTTGTTGCGGTTGTTATAATGGTGTAAAGCGACTGAAAGAGTGCTTTTCATGTGTGAATGATTGTGATAATGATTGGTTTATTATTCGACGAGGAGTGACTGTGAAGCCACTCCTCGCTGCATTTATCATTATCGAAATATGGAAACTCAAGATTGATTATTCTTCCGTTTCTTTAGCATCCTCTTTTGCAAATTCCAAACCATAGATGTCCAACTTGTTTTTACCTATGGCAACAAATCCGAATGTCGGATATTCAATCTTATAGTTTTTCAAAGAACAAAGGTATATACCATTGAGCGAAAATTCTAATTTTCCATTCTTTCTTTCAATAGTTACTACGATGTTGTTCTTATCGGATGAATATTCTAAATCTGAATGAATCAAATCATCGTTAAATGAATTTATTTTATAAATAACTCGTTTATTTACGGCAATTTCCCCTTTTTCACATTCGATAATTGAGACTTGTTTCTCTCCAAATTTCAAAAATGCGTAATTACGCTCATTTTTATAATTGAAAATAATACCAAACGATTTATCTTCTTTAATGTCAGATTTACTCATGAGAAGATTTACTATAAAGTCTTCATCGTTTAGCGAAACAGGTAATTCCATAAACGATATGGCAGCTCCATCGATTGTTTTATTTTCCAATATCAAACTATTGTTCTTACTCAATAGAGAGCTCTTATCTTTCTCACTATATTGAGTCCATTCAAACATTGGGTCAGCAACTGAAGCAGCTTTGAATCTCATTTCTTGGGCATATGCGTTTATTGTCAAACACACACTAAACAAAGCTAAATAAAATAGTTTCATAGTTCTTTATTCTCCGCCTCCTACGGATGTTTGTAGTTCCTGTATCATTGGTTCATATTTTCTCAGAACACGACTATAAGGCTTATAACAATTATCTGAAGTACAATCATTATCCTTTATTTCTGACGATATTCGTGCCTTAAAGGTCACATGTGTATCATCTACAAACGACATTCTTACTTCAAGTCGGGTTTTTACTGTCTGGTTTGTGAATTTTGTTACTTTCCACCGGGTTTTTATCCAACCGGAAGCTTTATCGCGCACTTCTACATTATCAAAATATGTTGTGGCCACAGACATAAGTCTTTTCCAAATTTGATCTTCACTCAAACCTTGACGGCACGTAACATCCATCCATGTATTAGCAAGTTCGTCTCCATCTTCGCTTCCGGTTGAAGCGGCAAATGCCTCATCTTCTGGTAAAGTATATAAAACACTTGACTTAGGATTTGTTTTTAACAGCCTGAATCTTTTTTCTATATATCCCGGGGCTGAAATAGTAACAAGATAGAAATCCGTATTCTTATCAAATTTAACTTGATAAGAACCTGTTCCGACAACAGCGCCGTCTATTCTAATCTCGGCATTTTCCGGAATTGTAGAAATGGTAATTTTCTTTGCAGCTTGTGCATTGATTGCAAATACTAATACTGCAAAAGAGAAAAATAATTTCAAAAATCTCATAGTTATTCAATAATTATAATTTCAATAAAGTATGTCCGGAAGTAAAAGCACAAAAAAAGCGCGGACAAAACTCTGTTTATCTGCACTTGAGGTCTTCGACTACCTATACACCCAAATAAACGAGTAAAGCCCACGCCTATGGCGTGAGCGTCTTCGCTTTACTCTTGGGTGTTTGAAATTGTCGAAGTTTCAAGTGCAAGATTCTAGCAAATACGCTTTTTCCTATTCTATGGTGCTCAACTGATATTCAGTCTTTTAATTCATTGGCAAGTTGTTTTTGGTTTATGTCGGCAAAGTTACGAAATTATTATAAATTAGCAATTAAGAATAAGCAATTTTTATACAAGTAGGGAGTTTTAGCGACCGAAAAGTTTGTCTCCGGGAGCAAAAATTATTAGGCCCGAGTGGGGACTCACGTCCTGACTCGGGTCTCTCTACTACTATTATGAATGAATTGTGTTTGGTTGCTTTGTGTGAAATGAGTGATTGGTTTATTACTCGGCGAGGAGTGCTACTCTGACTTCGCCGTTGCGCTTGTTGACGAAGATAACCGATGCGGGCATCACGATTGCCCAGTGCGAGCCGAGGTTTTCAGCGCCGGCTATGCGTTCGATTTCGATTGCCTTGAGGGGGCCTTCGCCGCGGGTCAGAGTGAGTTTGTCACCATCGAAGTCAACGAAGTCGCTGTCAAGAGCGAACATCATCAGGCCATTGAGATTGCGCTCGGTGCAGATGTCGGCAGCGGCGTTCAGGGAGTTGTAGTGGTTGAAGATGCTGTTGATTTTTTCGGTGGTGATCATATTGTTTGAGTTGTTTAGATTGTTCTTGTTTTGCTTGTTTGACTGGTAAACGCGAGAAGTTGCAGGATGGTTGATGGTGTAACCGCTTTGTAACCGTCTTTTAATTTCATTGCAACAAACCGCCTAATAACACCTTTCTATTGACATATTTCGCAGTTTTTTTGTGATTCTATTGACATATTTCGCAAGTTTGGGGATGTTGAAAAGGTGTTGATAACGGGTTGAAAAGGGTGTTGAAAAGTTGGGAGGCGCGATGTTCAACAATGGCCGGCTCCCGGTTGTTGATAGTTATTGATAGCTTTTTTAAAGGTTATTGACTTTGAAAGTCGGATTTTTTTATTAACTTTGCGTGTTGTTAACAGCATGTTGATAACCTCATTTATCTATTGAAAATCAATAGTTTCAGTTGTTGATAATTCAGTGGATAACGGTTAATAAGGTTTGATAACCCATTTTGTCAAGCTTTTGGCCGGAAAGTTATCATCGGTTTTAACAGCTCTTATTCTTTCTTTTCTTTGTTTTTTCTTTTAAAAATTTTTTATCTAAAAACATAAAGAAATAAAAAACGATGGTCGAAAAGTCGAAACTCGTTGAAAAAATAAAACAGCTCAAGCAGCAAAGAAACGCTGTTATTCTGGCGCATTATTATACGCGCCCTGAAATTCAGGAGCTGGCCGATTATATAGGCGACTCGCTGGCGCTGGCTCAGATTGCGGCGCGGCTGGAGGAGCCTGTTATTGTTTTATGCGGTGTGAACTTCATGGCCGATACCGCCAAGATTCTTTGTCCGGATAAAACGGTGTTGTTGCCCGATTTGGCGGCAGGCTGTTCGCTGGCCGACAGTTGCCCTGCTGCAGAATTTGAGGAATTCGTCAAAGCTCATCCCGACCACATGGTCATTTCCTATGTCAACACTTCGGCCGAAGTGAAGGCACTGTCGGATCTGCTGGTAACTTCGGGCAACGCCCGCAAGATTGTAGACTCCCTTCCGAAAGACCAAAAGATAATATTCGGGCCAGATAAGAACCTTGGCAATTACATCAACAGCGTTACGGGGCGCAACATGTTGCTCTGGAACGGTGCCTGCCATGTCCACGAACAGTTCTCGCTCGAAAAGCTCGTGGAGTTGAAAAAGCAGTATCCCAACGCGCGCGTTCTGGCTCACCCCGAGTGCAAGAAACCGCTGCTGATGCTGGCCGACACGGTAGGCTCGACCGCGGCACTGCTCAAGGCCGCCACCGAAGCTCCGGCCGGTTCGGAGTTCATAGTGGTTACCGAGAGCGGCATTCTTCACGAAATGCGTCGCCTTTGCCCCGACAAGACGTTTATACCCGCACCTCCGACCGATTCGACCTGCGCCTGCAACGACTGCTCCTACATGAAGCTCAACACTCTGGAAAAGCTCGCCGCATGCCTGGAGAACATGGCGCCGGAAATCACCGTAGACCCCGAAATAGCCGAAAAGGCTCGCAAACCCATAGAGCGTATGCTCCAACTCAGTTGATAACCAAAATTAAAACAATATAAAGATTATGGAAAACCTTGATAAATACAATCAGGCCATTGCCGATTCTAAGGTGGTGAGCGACGATGCTGCCGTTAAGGCCGCAGTCAATGATATCATTGAAAAGCACTATAAGGAAAACTACAACAAGGAAGTTTTCAAACAGATTTTCAACTCTATCGACCTTACGACCCTCACTGCTAAAGATTCTCCCCAAAGCGTTGCCCATTTCACTGAAAAAGTAAACGAATTCGAAAACGAATATGGCGATCTGCCCAACGTTGCCGCCATTTGCGTTTATCCTAACTTCGTTCAGCTGGTGCGCACCGTGCTGGATGTTTCGTCGGTAGATATAGCTGCGGTTTCGGGCGGTTTTCCGGCATCGCAGACCTTCCAGGAAGTAAAGGTTGCCGAAGTGGCCCTGGCAGTGGAAGCCGGTGCTGATGAAATTGATATTGTTCTGAACGTAGGCAATTTCCTTGATGGCGACTATGAGGAAGTATGCGACGAAATAGCCGAGCTGAAACATGCCGCCCGCGATGCCCGCCTGAAAGTGATTCTCGAAACCGGTGCCCTTCAGAGTGCCGCAAACATCAAGGCCGCATCGATTCTTTCGCTCTATGCGGGAGCCGATTTCCTGAAAACATCGACCGGCAAGGAATATCCCGGTGCATCGCTCGAAGCAGCCTACGTTATGGCCCAGTGCATCAAGGAATACTACGAAAAAACCGGCAATAAGGTTGGCTTCAAGGCCTCAGGCGGCGTTCGCACCACCGATGAAGCAGTTAAGTACTACACCATTATCAAAGAAGTGCTCGGCGAAGAATGGCTCACCAACGAATACTTCCGCATCGGTGCCAGCTCGCTGGCAAATGCCGTTCTGGCCGACATTGTTGAGAAACCAGGCTTAAAATTCTTTTGATGAAAAAATATTGGATTATTGAGAACGGCCAACCCATAGGGCCGTTCTCAGCCGAAGAGCTCAGGGTTAGACGTGACTTCAACCGCGAGCTACCCGTTTGGTGCAACGAGCTGCCCGACTGGAGCACCGTAGGTCAGCTTCCGGAACTGGCATGTCTGATTGAAGGAGAACAGCAGCCGGAGGAAGCGACCGTTGTTGAGGAACAGCAAACGGTCTACGAAACCGAACAGCCGCACAACGACATCCGTCAACCCTATATCAACATCATGGTCAACAACGCACCAGAGCAAATCAACGGCATTGAGCGCCCTAAAAGCTACATGGGCTGGAACATTGCCGCGCTGCTTTGCTGCTGCTTGCCGGCGGCCATTGTAGGGCTGATATTCTCATCGCAGGTCAACCGCCACTGGATGCGCGGCGACGCTCAGGCCGCCGTCCGCTCCAGCGAATATGCCCAGTGGGCCTTCATCATCAGCTTTACCCTTGGCCTCGTTTCCTGGCCCTTCCAACTCCTCATGCTCTAAATCTTATTATAAAAAGCAGCCACTTAGATTGCTAAGTGGCTGTTATTTAATTAAGCGATACTTTTGCGATAAAAAACAAAACCCGATAGCTTGATATACAGGGGCTACCGGGGATCAACACTGCAAAGTTAGTGTTTATATACTTATAAAACAAATTTTGTACGAAAAATTTCTTAACTAAGTGTGAAAATTTCTGAACTTGAAGATATTATATCATACGATAGGCTTCATAGATACCTTGAAGCTTGCAATGGAAATACATCAAAGGCCGTTGTACTTTATAGAGCAAACATAAATGTTTCTTTGCAAATGTTTGCTATTGTTGGAGCTTTTGAAGTTGCGCTCCGTAATGCTATAAACACGGCAATGACTGAGAAATATGGCAGTGATTGGTTAAGAGATGCGATTTTACCTGGTGGTATCTTTGATGTACCTCAATGTCGTGATCATGCTCGAATTATAAGATCGTCTTATGAAAAACTTATAAGGCAAAAAAATTATACTCACACGCATTTATTATCAAAAATGGAATTTGGTGTGTGGAAGTATTTGTTCTCAAGTCCGCAATATAGGGCAACTGGTCGTATACTTTTAGGAATATTTACCAATAGACCATCGTCTTCTCGCTATGTTCAGTATAACAACACATTTATATTTAATGAACTTGATCATGTTAATTCGCTAAGAAACAGAATTGCTCACCATGAGCCTATATGTTTTTCTACAGGTTTAGCAAATATAACAACTGATTATATAGAATTTATATATAATAAAATACTTATGCTAATAGATTGGCTCGGAATAGATTCTCGCAAGTATCTATTTGGACTTGATCATGTTAATGCAGTTTGTAATAAAATTCGTTTGTTGAAAAAGTGAAAGTTTGCGGAACTATGAGCGAAAAGAAAGTCTTGGCTAAAGAGATTAAAAGCCTGCTGATGGATATGCGCGATGATAACCAACGCGATCATCTGATGCGATTCTTCAAAACCGGCAAAGGGCAGTATGGCGAAGGCGATCGCTTTTTAGGATTAAAAGTGCCGCAAACTCGCTCAATAGTTAAAGAAGTAAAGCTTTTGGTAGATTTTGAAGAAATCGAAAAAATGCTCTATTCCCGATGGCATGAGGTGAGGCTGTGCGCTCTGCTTCTTCTTGTTGAGGAAATGAAGATAAACCTACCGAAAAATAAAGATACTGAAGCTGCTCTTAAAGTAAAAGCTGAAAGGCGCGAAGATATAGCCAGATTCTATCTTAAACACGCTCGCAGGGCCAATAATTGGGATCTTGTTGACCTTTCGTGCGAGTATGTGCTCGGGGTGTATCTCCGCCTGTCGGGAAAGGAGGATTATAGTATTCTTTATAGCCTTGCCAAAAGTCCTGACTTGTGGGAACAGCGCATAGCCATAGTGTCAACTCTTGAATTTATTAGGAACGGCATTTTCGAACCCGCAATTCAGATATCTGAGTTACTTATAAATCATCCGCACGACCTCATACACAAGGCAATCGGCTGGATGCTGCGCGAAATAGGAAAACGCGATAAGGAGGTGCTGCTGGAATATCTCGAAAAAAATTCCGGTCGTTTGCCACGCACCTCCTTACGCTACGCCATTGAACGCTTCCCTGAAACCGAACGCCAACACTGGCTAAAAAAATAGTAGATAATCAACTCATTATATTTTTTGTTTATTACGATGTTTATATAGTGTATTAGTTTATCTTAATCTTTTTCTTTTCAGGCTCTGGGAGTCCACCAAGAACAGTACATGAATAGGAAATAGTAGTATTATAATAATTCCACGAACATGAAAATATAGGATTGGGAGAAGTTATATATTCTAATATTTCCTTTTTCGAAAAATTTTTATCTCTCAATTCTTTTCCAAAAGAGTATGCTAAGGTGTCTCCTCCTTTAGAGGATTCTGACACAGAGTTTCCAGTCCAATTATTATCTTTGTTATGAGTATGATTAAAAGCATAAGATGTCTTAAAAAAAGATTTTGTATCATTGAATAATTCTATAGAATCCGGAAGGCTGCTTTCTTCTACTTTTAGTATGAAATGAATTCTGATATCATTAAAATCAGTATGAGCTTTCTTTACTTCTTCATTTTCCCAATGGTATTCAAAAAGTTTTCGGAATTTTCCATCAGTCATTTTTTTAGTTTCAGTGATACCATTGTCGGTATAGGTAACATATGCGTCAGCAATAGAAAGAATGGGATCGGGAATTTGAAACTGATAATCAACACTGAAATAGAAAAGTTCATCTTCATTTTTACAAGAAGAGAGGCAGATAGCAAAAAATGCTATTAGCAATAATGATAGTTTACGCATTTTTTTAAACTGTTTGATTTGTATTAAGTGAGTATAGAGCTGTTCTTGCTTTTTCTTTTATATCCCATAACGTGTTGAATGAACTATCATAACGGGTATTCATTTTAATGATTGACACTAGTAGTGATTTAGCTTCAGATATATTTTTCTTTACCCCTTGACCTTTGGCAGTCATTATGGCAATTCTATAGATAGCATTTACATCGTTGGGATTATGATTGATTACTTCCGAAAACTTATCATACGCTTCTTTGAATCTTTTTTGATTATATAAAATACCGGCATCGATAGTAGCCTGATAAGAATCAAAAATTCTTGATTCTTTAGTGATAGTGGTAATAAAATTTCGGGAAGTTGATATATAATCTGTTATATTTTTGATTGTGTCATTTATAGAAAATGTTACGTTTACTTTTGTTTGATATATAATATCTGTTTTTTTATCTAAGTTAGGAAAAGTGCATTTCTGAGGCTCTCTTACATTGAAGGAGTCAATTTTAAGTTTTTTATCATCATGAATGGCAGTAGACATTCTTCTTATGAATGTTGAGGCCGGAATAACTTCATTGGAAATATAGTTATCAGTTACGTTCACACCACTAAAACCATTCTTTTCAGCTTCGGCTGTTGAAAAAAAGCATTTTTGAATTGATTTTCTAACGTAATATGCCTGTTCATCATTGCCGCTTTGAAGAGACTGCAATAGTTTATAGTAATTCTCTATAATATTTGGCTCAGAATGTATATTATAGATGCTGATAAATATAAGTAATATAGCAGTTACTATCTTTTTCATTTTTTAATTATAAATAATTACCGTATATACGGGAACTGCGTTTAGGAGTTATAATGAACGTTGCACCTAATGACCAACTCTTAAAAGAGTCAACTACAGTATGCTTAAATATATCGAAATGATTTACAGAAACAAAAATACCGCCGCTAAAGTCATAGGCCCCACCAAATTTCAATGAATAATATGATGTAATACCTGCATTTAGAGGATTGGAAATGTCTGTGATAGTTCCATGATAAGTCAATGGAAAATTATATTTTGCACCTATTTCCAACTGTACTCTTAATTTTTGTTCAATACTACCGAACATAAGATATATTCCGGCACCGGGCTTGAAATAAGTGTAGCGTTCATCAGAGTATTCATCTGTTCCGGAAAGATTTACCCTGAACTGATTGATACTATAATGAGCACTGGCAAATATACCCCAGTTGACTGAACCGAACGAATCGGATTTGTAGCCTAACTTTAAACCCGGCGAAAAGTCATTGAACAGATCGCGTGCTTTAAATCCTAACAAATTCTGGGGTTTAACGGAAATTTTTTTACCATATAAAGTTTGACCATTCATTACGGTGTATTGAAACGAATCGTCAAACATAACATCACTACATAAGTAGTTACCATAGGCAGTGAAGAGGTTACTCAACACAAATGTGTAGACATTTCCAGATGTAATATCTACTTTATGGTAGAAGTTACGCATATCGGCATGCAAGGGCAGAGAGAATATCAACCCTGCTAGTGCCGATAATATATATTTTTTATAATAATTCATTCCTTGGTGAGATTTTGGAAAAATAATGCTTTATCTTCATCGGAAGCCGAAACAATTTCAGTGATTGTCCATCCGCTTTTTTTAGTTCTGTTGCCTTTCTCCTCAATAACATAAATATACCCCGGAACGTCACCGCAATAAAACTTTACATTCTCTACACTCTCAATCTTCATCAGTTTTTCTTGGATAAAAGTTAAAAAAACCGATAACTGATCGACTGGAGTGTTTTGAATCCTGTAGCGAAAAGAATATTGCGGATTTTCATTTATTACGTCTGTGAGGCTCATAAAGCGTAGTTCATGATCAACAGGAGTTATGTCTAAATACTTGTCTATAGTGATTATATTGTTTTTTACTAATCCTCTGATTCCTTTTAGAGCCCAACGAATATCGGATTCTGATGGGTGCTCTTGTTGTAAAACAATATTTACATTATAGACTTTATCTTTATATGATACCAGGCATTCTGCATCAGCATAGAAATTTGGACTTAGAAGTGTAAACTTAACGTTATTATTGATTATAGAATCACAAAAGGACAGCATTTGATTCTTAAGAGATTCAGGGCTGTCGATGGATACGTCGCAAAGTTCAACAAGGTTTGCAATAAGAGAATCTAAATCTACATGACTTTCTTCGCCGTTAAATCGCGCACCAAATTCATCAAGGCTTTTAACATCGCGTATCATAATTTCCTTCATTCTATTTTTTGCGGAAGTCATTACTTGCGCGGATGCCGGAAATAAAGAACACATTAAGAGTATCAGTATTGTCCTTGACATGATTATCTTAATAGAGAGGTTTCTAAAGCATATACGTCACCAAGACTGATTTCAAATATTCTTTCTGATCCAGGAACGTCTACCGCAGTAATGTAACATCTAATGCCTTTTTTTGTAAAATCTCCATATTGAATGCCTCCATCTTTTGAATAACGTACATATCTCTGACCCCAATAGGCCATGCATTCATAGTGGTCGCCAACTTTGTAGATATTATCAACTCGAATAGCATCAATTGCTTCAATACTTATTTGATAATAATTACCCATTTCGTATTGGCGCATTAAATACTTACTCATTAACTGAGAATTTTTCGTTGATCTATTAACACTTGATGTTTGCATAAAGACAGCTCTGTGATTTACCATTACGCCATTTTCTTCAACTTTGTAGGGTAAGCATTGACCGATAAACAGCGCCTTAGCGGTGTTTACGCATTCGAGTCTTGTTTTCTGTGATAATTTTTGATTTACTATGTCGCCAAGTAGTCCTGTGAAGTCTTCGACTTTTGTTTTTACACGATTTTTTAGAGCAGTACGGGTTTCTTCGTCAAGAGTAGAGGTTTGAGCCTGTGATGAAAACGAAATATTCAGTAAAAGCAAACTGAAAATTAGATAAAAAATTGATTTATTCATTGTTGAGTATTATTATGGATTATTTTCTTAGTTCATGGACTTTTATAGTGCTGTTTCTATTTTCGTTGTCGCCGTTAAGAATTGAGATTTGTTTTATATTATGTGAAAGAGTAATTCTTTTAAGAAATGACATGGCATCTTCTCGGTCAACGATTGACTTTCCATTTGCAGCAATGGTAAGTACTTTGGCTTCTGGCGTAAAGTGTCGGTTATATATTTCAGAAATTTTAGCCAGTCGCGTATCAACAGGAATATTGGAATTTACCAAATATTGAAGAGATTCAAAAAGAGTGCCGGTTTTAGTTTTATCAGGATGATCAATGTCTTTATCGGAGCTTTTTTTCTCTGAAATTTGTGCAAAAGGTTCCTGCGTATAAGTGCGACCGTCATGGTTAAATTTTAGTTGTGAAACTTTAGAATGAACATCATTGAAAATAGCATTCCATGTTGCAGGTAAGCGACCGGATTTAGCTGCATCATTAAAAGAGTCTATGAAGTTACTTACAAAATACCCGCCGAATCCTTTAGGATCAGTACAAATCCATGAATATTCAGAGGCCTTGCTGCTCGTTATCATGACTTTACCTTTTGCATTAAAAAAGAGATCTCTAAGAGCCTTTTTATTATATGATGATTCTTCTGTATAATTACCTGCGGCCATTGCGTAGAAAGGCTTGATTTTTATACCACGATCTTCCGAGTTACAACATTCGGTAATGATTATGCGTAAGCGCGGATTTTTTGCTTCTAACCATTTATCGACATGGCTAACAGGAAGAAAACCTGCTTGTTTTGCCGGATTATTCATGCACATTTGTGAAAAAGGATCATTATCGTTAATTGCTCGTCCTCCATGGCCTGAATACATAAACATAACTACATCATCCGGTTCAACCGACAAGTTTTTAATCCAGCTCATAACGTTTTCTTTTGTACATTTAGGAGCATCATAAACCGTAATGGTAGATTCACAGTCAAGAACTCCGATTACTTCCTGAGCTAAGCGCGACAAATTCTCCATGTTGACTACTACTCCTGTGCCAATAGACGGGTCATTCGTGTCGCAAGCAATTAAAACGTGCATGGTTTGAGCTTTTCCCATATTTGCGGAAAGAACCAGGCATATTAAAGCTACTATTTTGTAATATACGTTTTTCATTATTTTATTTTAGCGTAAAAATGATTTAACAATTTGCAGAAACTTGGATTATGGTAATTGTAGGTAAACTGCTTTTTATCATCGTAGATTATAGTCCATGAAAAATTATTTGGAGAAACTAATATGTGCGCTACTTGGTCTTTCTTGGTGAATTGAAAGTCAATTTTGGGAGTGTATGGCGCCATAACTACTATCGTATCGTTAACAAAATTATTAGTGTCATCAAGTAGAGAATACTGCAATACTGCAATCTGCTCTTTACTCAATTTTGCAATCAGGGAGTCTTGCGAGAAATAAGGTTCAAGTTGATACGAAGTGATGGTATCTTGCCATTCAACAGAATAACATTTTACCGAATTTGGTGAAAATAATATGGTTGAAAGGTTTTTTCCTAATAGATTGTATGTTGCGGAATCTGGTATCAGCCATTCTTCGCAAATAGGTTTGTCGGATGTTTGTGATTTTTTGCTTTTCGCCATGCAGCCCATACTGAATAGTGCAATACAGCCAAGGGCTAAGAATACTTTTGTCTTCATAATTATATTGTTAGAATTCGTAATTGGCAGAAATGAATATGGTATAGTTGTGGGTCTTTACATCAGCGTAGGGATAGAAGAATCCATCAATAGTAAAGTCCCTATTGAATAGAGAATAATGGTCGATTTCAACGCCGGCAACAATTGAAACATATGGACTGCGTGCTCCAACGGAAAAAGTTGATATCATACCGCTGTTGAATTGATTTTTGTCGTTGTCGTAAGGTCCTTTATTTTTGAAGTAATAATTATAGCTGGTTCCGACTTCCGCAATAGGGCTCCATTTATCATCTTCAAGCAATCCTAAGAATGGTGTAATCCTTATGCCTATACCTGGACGTACACTATGAAGTTTATAAGTGTTCCAGCCGATTTTGTTGAAATTCGCCTCAAATCGATGATATTGATAAGCACACGAAACGTATATACCAAATGGAGATATTTTTGGCGCCCATCCGAATTTTAATCCGCACTGAATATTGGAAAATAAATCTTTTCCCTTGAAACCAAAATAGTTACCGTTATCAATTTTAATTTTGTTGTTATATTCCTTTATACCGAATATTTGGTATCTGTAAGATCCTCCGTAAAATTTAATTTCATCGTTGTATGATGCATTATTATAATCAGTTAATAATGCGGTCAAGCCATTGATAAAACCCGATGGTACTTGAAACAATGTATTAGACCAAAAATTCGTTGATCCACTATAAACATTCAAACTAAAATCTCCGGCAAAAAGGCTGCTTGGAACTGAAAACATTGCCGAACAGAGCAATAAAGTGATAAATGATTTTTTCATTAGCCAATCAAGCTTTTGCCTTTCCAACCCTCTATAAAGGCAAAAAAATAAAAGGTGTGAGGATTGTATTATCTGCTCTCACACCATGTTCCGGTCTTGGCTACCTATTCGCGGATGAGAACAACAGCCCCACACCGGAATAGGTATAATAAGCCCATGAATATGGACTATGGATATACCGCCGATGTTAGCGCTATTGTCGGTATCATCTTCGCGAAAATTTCAGACGGCCAAGTTTGAACATGGAAGATAAAACGTCTAATAACACCTATGTTACTATATGAAAATCACAAAGTGGAGCTGTCTCTACAGTCATCAATGCAATTTTTGGCAAAGATAAGGAAAATTTTTTAAATGTAAATAAAAATGAATAAATTTTATATTGTTTGGTTGTAATGTCAGGAGCTGACCTGTCAGGAGCGGAGGGTGAAGCCGCGGAGGGCGAGTTTCTTCATCATGTGGTAGTCCATGGCTTCGGTGTAGTAGCTGATGATGTGGGCTACCCAATCGTTTGTTGACTTGGTGCCTGAGCGTGTTTCGTTATAGGTGGTGACTTCGGCATCGTAGGCCAGGAGATCGGGCGTCAGATCGTCGCTGCGGTAGGTGTTGTGGTGAATCAGTAGCGACAGCGGCTGCTTGGGTTTGAGGTCGGGCTGCTCGCGTGGAATGCCGATAGCCAGGCCGCAAACAACGTAGACCCCTTCAGGCAATCCCAGTTCGCGCGAAATGGCTTCCGGGTCGGCAGTGCGGGCATAGCCTATGCAGCAGGTTCCCAGGCCGAGCGATTCGGCTGCGGCCACGGCGCTCATCATGGCCAGAGAGGCATCGACGGTTGCGACTATGAGTCCGTCGACCGTGTTTTCAAACTCCGGCATTTCAACGCCCTTGGCGCGGGCGGCGCAGCGGATTTTATGGTAATCGCCGCAAAAAGCCAGAAAGTGATTGCAGGTTTTTATCTGCTTCTGACCCGTGATTTCATACAAGCGCTCTTTGAGAGCCTGGTCGGTTACGTCGACCACCGAGAATTGCTGGCCGTTATAGCTGGTTGGAGTGTTGCGGATAGCCTCGTAAATGAGGTCCATATCGGCCTGCGGAATAGGTTCGCGCTCATAGCGGCGAACGCTGCGGCGATCGGTAAGGGTGGATATTACTGTTTTCATACGCTCTTATAACGTAAATCACCCCCTAATTTATTGGAAAAATTAGGGAAAATCACTGTTAATTTTTCATTTTCATTTTATTTTACTATCTTTGCGGTTCGAAAACAAGCAAAATTTTTAAAAATATTATGGCAAACGAACCCATACTTCCCGCAGAGGAATCCTCTGTTGAAACCGTCAACAAGGCCCGCAAGATTATGATGTGGGCAACCATCGCCGTTGCTATCGTAGTTATCGGTGTGCTGCTCTACATTTTCGCTTACAAACAGCCCGCAGTTGCCAAAGGCAACGAAGCTATCGGCGAAGCCGACCGCATTGCAATGTTTGAAGGCAACGACTCCACCGCTCTTGCTGCCTATGAAGCAGTAGTGGCCAACCACGGTTTCGACGCCGGTAACCGCGCCGCCCTCGAAAGCGCAATCATTCTCTATCGTCAGGGCGAATATCAGAAGGCTCTTGACTATGTTGAAAAATACAGCGCCACCGACAACGTTGTGGCTCCTCTGGCCTATGGTCTGAAAGGCGACTGCCTGGTTAACCTCGACAAGTTCGCCGAAGCTGTCAAAGCATTCAACAAGGCCATTTCCGCTTCCGACAACAATCCTCAGCTCGTTCCCTACTTCCTGCAGAAAAAGGCTGTTGTTCTTTGCGCTGAAGGCAACTATGCCGAAGCAGCTCAGGCCTATAAGGAAATCGAAGAGAAATATCCCTTCTACGCCCAGCGCGCCGGCATTGAAGGCCGTCGCATCCAGGCCGAAGCCCAAGCCAAGTAATCAACTCCTAAAAATAAAATTTAAAAAGCCGCTGGTAGAGCGGCTTTTTAGTTAGATATAAACTAAACCTATAAGTTGCATTTTTATAATTTTATTATTAACTTTGCAATTATAAAATACGTTTATGAATTATGAAGTTTGTAAGGATAATTGATGGATATGATCATCTTTGGGCTGTCAAGGCTCAAGATAAAGATGCTGATGAACTCACTATTTTGTTCAGGAATTGGACTAATGGTGAATACCTCTTTGACTTTTTTATCGAGCACTTTGCAGACCTAAAAGATTTTTTTCATATTGAGCGTCTTGACCAAGCGGTGAATGATACATTCGAGGACGCTGAAGCTTTACAGGAGCTTGTTCTTGATTTTCCTTATACTGAGAAACTTGATGAATTATTCAAACCGCTTGATATTACCGATACCAAAGCTTTTGAACTGAGCAGGCAAAAAGCCCGCAATTGGAATAGAGAACGCCATGCCAGTTGGCTTCGCATATATGCTATTAGACTTGAACCTAATGTTTATGTTGTTACGGGCGGAGCTATAAAACTGACCCGTACGATGCAGGAAAGAGAACATACGGCGCTTGAATTGCAAAAACTTAATCGCTGCAAGGATTTTTTAAAAGCAAATGGTGTATTTGATCAAGATAGTTTTGTTGAACTTACTCATGAATAGGACTATGGCAATCAGAGCAATAAAATTTCTGGAAGATAATCAAAGTGAAACTAAATCTCGTTTCGTTGAAGAAGCAGCCTGGCGCAAAGAGAATGCCGGTTGGCTTAGGTGGTCGCGTAAACTTGCTGTTACCCTTATAGGTTATATGCAAGATAAAGGACTAAAAAGAGCTGATCTCGCTACCAAATTGGGTGTAAGTCCTCAATATGTGAGCAAACTGCTTTCAGGAACTGAAAATCTCAGTTTTAAAAGTATTGCCAATATTGAAGATAAACTCGGCATAACCTGTTTTACAATAGCATAACAGGTTATGCAATATGTATTAAACAATATTAAAAATTGGGTGGATTTGTTTGAAGGCGAAGGGGGGATGGCCGGTGAGGCGGAGGTGACCGTCGGGGTCGACGCTTTCAATGGCCGCGCTGAAGGTTTCGCCTTCGGCCGTGCGCCAGGGCCAGATGCCGGTACCGCGCCATAGCCGGCGGCGGTATTCAGCGTGGTTGTCGCGGTTCAGGCGGTCGAGAATCCGCTGAATCATCTGCCCGGCCACTTCTTCGATGTCATATTCGCGCCCGGTGAGCTGCAGGGCGCTGACCGGATTCGGCGCGTCTGAATGAAACTCGTGCTGGTTGATGTTAAGCCCTATGCCGACTATGGAGCGCGAAATATATGTGCCTCCAAGGGCGTTTTCAATGAGTATTCCGGCAATTTTGCGGTCGCCTACGTAGATATCGTTGGGCCATTTGACGGAAACTCGGTCGATTCCGAGGCTTTCAACCGTGTCGGCCACGGCCAGGGCCACAGCCTCGCTCAACTCAAACTGGCGCGCGGCAGGAAGCTCCACGGGGCGCAGAATGAGCGACAGGGTTATATTCTTGCCCGCTTCGGCCTCCCAGGAGTTGCCGCGCTGTCCGCGTCCGGCGGTCTGCTCGCGGGCCATCAGAGCGAAGCCATGGGGGGCGTTGCGGTCAATGGCCGAGTTGGTGCTGGCGCATGAATCAATCAGCGTCAGAGTCGCGCGGGCCGGAGAGTTCATCGCTATCGTCGGGGAATTTGAGTCGGTATTGCTCAAGAAAATGGTGGGAGTTGAAATAGTAGTTTATGGAATCTTTCGGCCCCTTGGGTTCCACCGTTATATGGTCGAACCAGGGGCTTTCGAATTCAAACGATTTGGCAATTCGGCCCATTCGGTTGAGCAGAAAATATTCATGCTGCGGCGAAATAACATACCACGCGTGTTCGCGGTCTATGCCGGTACCGGTGCTGACTATGGCTTCGAGCAGATGATTCAGGCGATATTGCCATATGTTGGCAAGGTTATTTTTGCCTTTTTCGCGATAGGCATATATCAGGTAGTCAATCTGCTGCAGGTTAAATGGATCATCCTTGAGCGAGAGCTGCGCCTTTTCGATAATAGAGTCGCGCTCGGAGGTTGAGTGTTTCGATTTATAATACAGGTTTTCGACTATTCCTGCGTAGGGCGACATGCGGTAGGGGTTGAAATCTTCCTGAAAGACATAGCCCAGATATAGGCGCCGGTAGTCGGCCAGGGTCATGATGGTTTCGTTGCGCTCATAGCGTTCCATCAGTTTCGGATAATAGTAGGGCGACGAGGGATTCGTTACTTCCTCGCGAATCTTTACCATGTCGGGCTTTTCGGGTTCAACGAAGGCCGAAAGCAGCGTGAGCAGGCTCAGGGCTATTACGGGCAGGAGCTTTTTCATAGGGCAAGGAGAGTTGCCGACGAAGCGTCGGTTATGGTAACGTTGACTTTCTGGCCTACTTTCTGGCCTTCCGCGCGGTTGAAAACAACCGTTTTGTTCTGGCTTGTGCGGCCCACCCACTGCGCGGTGCTGCGCTTGCTGACGCCTTCGATTATCACCTCGAAGGTTTTTCCGATGTCGCGGCGATTGGCGGCGAGCGAAAGCTCGTTTTGCAGGGCAATCATGCGGTTGAGGCGTTCGATTTTAACCGCTTCGGGAATATTGTCGGGCATTGTGCGCGCGGCCACTGTTCCGGGGCGTTCGGAATACTTGAACATGAATGCTGCATCGAAACCTACTGTGCGCATCAGATCAAGCGTCTGCTCGAAGTCTTCCTCGCTCTCGGAGTGGAAGCCGGTGAAGAGGTCGGTGGTTATGGCGCAGTCAGGAATCATGCGGCGTATGGCGTCGATGCGGTCCAGATACCACTGGCGGTCGTAATGACGGTTCATGGATTTGAGTACCGCGTCGGAGCCGCTCTGAACCGGCAGATGGATGTGGCGGGCAATGTTCGGGCGCGAGGCTATGGCGGCGATTATGGCGTCGCTCATGTCGCGCGGATGCGAGGTGGTGAAGCGCACTCTCATTTCGGGCACTGCATCGGCCACCAGGGTCAGTAGCGCGGCGAAATCGGTTTCGCCGAACTTATAGGAATTCACGTTCTGGCCCAGCAGGGTCACTTCCTTGAAGCCTTTGGCCTGCAGGTCGCGCACTTCGGCCAGGATGCTTTCAGGCTCGCGTGAGCGTTCGCGTCCGCGGGTGTAGGGCACTATGCAGTAGGTGCAGAAATTGTTGCATCCGCGCATAATCGAAACGAATCCGCTAACGTTGTTCTGGCCCAGGCGGCGCGGAATGATGTCGCGGTAGGTTTCGGTTTTCGAGAGTTCGAGATTCATTGCCGGCTGACCCTGTTCGGCCGAGGCAATCAGCGCAGGCAGGTCGAGGTAGCTGTCGGGACCGGCAACGAGGTCAACGCCATGGTTCTCTATCAGGTCGTGGCCTACCCTTTCGGCCATGCAGCCTATAACGCCGATGATTCCGGGGCGGCCGGTTTTGCGGCGCCGGGCGTTGAGTTCGTTCAGGCGCGACAGGATTTTCTGCTCGGCGTTGTCGCGTATGGAGCAGGTGTTGAGGAATATGGCGTCGGCTTCGTCGAGGTCGGCGGCAGGTTCATAGTCGGCCATCTGCATGACTGCGGCAACTACTTCGCTGTCGGCCACGTTCATCTGGCAGCCGTATGTTTCAAGAAAGAGTTTCTTCATAATTCTATCGGGTTAAAGAGGTGAATACCGGCTTGACTTTCATTTCGCCGGGCGAGAAAACGCGAAGTCCGCCGGCATGGCAGCGAACAACGAGCCGGCGCCCCATGTCGGCCGGTTCGCCGTCGAGATGAACGGGACCCGAATGGGGGCGGTTTATGGTCAGGTGTGATGTCCGGAACATGCGTGCCCGGGCACCGTTGCGTATGAGTCCGAGCATCAGGTCTATGCCATTGATTGCTCGGCGCAGCAGATTACCTTCATGGAGAATGGTTATGTCCATCAGGCCGTCGGTCACGCTGGCCTGCGGGGCTATGAAAGCGTTATTGCCATATTGGGCGGCGTTGCAGCAGGCAATAACGAAGGCTTTTTCGCGGGTTTCGCCTTCGTCAGTGATAATGGTGTATTCCTCGGCTTCGAAGTGAATGAGTTCTTCGAATGCCGAGCGAACGTAGTTAACCATTCCGCGCTGGCCCGGGCGCGAGGCGAAGCGGTCGCTGACAGCGGCGTCGAAACCGATGCCGAAGGTGCAGAAAAACGGGCGGTCGTTGACCGTGCAGTAGTCGCACTGCTGGGTATTTCCGGCGGTGATGACTCCGATGGCGCCTTTGGGGTCGAGCGGTATCTGTAGGTGGCGAGCAAGGCCGTTGCCGGAGCCGGTAGGTATAATTCCGAGGGTTGACGAAGTGTTGCATAGGCCGCGGGCAACTTCATTGACCGTTCCGTCGCCGCCCATGGCAATGACTATGTCGGTTCCTTGGGCGGCATAGGCGATGGCCAGTTCGGTGGCGTGGCCCGGGCGTTCGGTATAGGCCGTTTCAACCGTTATGCCGGCGGCGAGCATCTCGGACAGGGCCATGCGCACTATGCGGCCTTTTTCGGAAGTTCCGCTGCGCGGGTTGACGATTAAAACGCATTTTTTGCTGCTCATAGTTTTGCGGCTATATCTTGTTCGCTTATAACGGTGAACGTAGGTTTGCCGCCGGGAGTGAATCCCGGAGCGGGCAAACTCAGCAGTTGGCTGATAATATGGTTGATTTCGGTTTCGGAAAGCAGGCGGTCGCCCTTGAAGGCCGAGGCGCGTGCCATACCCATTGCTATTTGCTGGAGTGTGCCGGTCAGAGGGGCGTTGGCAGCCTCAACCTTTTCCGCCGCTTCGGCCACTATGGCTGAAAGCAGTTCGGCCGGATTTGCCGAATCGGCAATCGAGGGCACGGCGTTGATGCTCCATTCGCCGCCTCCGAGCGGAGCTATGTCGAACCCTATGGCGGTGAGCTGCGGTTCGAGGTCTTGGATAATAGGTTCGTTGACCGTTCCGAGGGCTGCACGGTCGGGGAAAATCAGGCGCTGCGACGAAAAGTTTTCGCCGGCGTTGAAGGTCTCCATCAGCCGGTGGTAGATAACCGTTCGGTGGGCACGGCAGAGGTCTATGACGCGCACTCCGCGCGGGTCGGCCATGGCTGCGTAGCGGCGGCCAAGCGGCAATATGGTTGGCGGCAGTGCAGGTCGGGTGTCGTTGAGGTCCGATGCGTCGCCCTCAAGGCCGTTGAGCATTGACTGCTCGCCGCCCGAAGAGGGTGCCGGAGCCTGCGCTATGGCCTCGGATTTGGCCGAAGTGAAGTTCTGATAGAGTTCCTCCCAGTTCGATGCCGAAGGCGCGCGGAAGGGGTTATAGCCGCCGTTGATGGCCGAAGGGCGGCCGACCGGAGCGGTGTGGCTTCCGGGAGCGGGAATGTCGAGGCGGCCGGCATCAGTGAGCGTCGAAAAATCTATTTCCGGCGCGGCCGAGAAGCGGCCCAGCGTTTCCTTGACCACGGCAAAGAGAATCTGGCGTATGGTCTGCTCCTGCTCGAACTTGATTTCGTTTTTGGTCGGATGGATGTTGACGTCGATGCTCGACGGGTCAACGGTGAAATTCAGAAAATACGTCGGCTGCTCGTCGGCGGGAATAAGCCCCTCGTAGGTCTGCGTTATGGCCTTGTGGAAGTAAGGATGGCGCATATTGCGGCCGTTGACAAACAGATACTGCAACGCGTTGCGCTTGCGGCAATGTTCGGGGCGCACAATGAAGCCGTGGATGCGCACCAGGTCAGTGTCGGTGTCGACCGGAATGAGTTTGTCGTTGAGTTGCTTGCCGAACAGGTCGACTATGCGTCGGCGCATGTTTGCCGGCGGCAGGCGGTGAAGGGTAACGTCGTTATGTATCAGCGTGAGCTCCAGTTCCGGATTAACCAGAGCCAGACGTTCGAACTCATGGAGTATGTTGCTCATTTCAACCGCATCCTTTTTCAGGAATTTGCGGCGTGCCGGAACGTTGAAAAACAAGTTCTTGACCATCATGTTGCTCCCTTTGGCGCATGCTTCGGGAACCTGACTCTCTATTTTAGAACCGTTGATGAGAATGCGGGTGCCAATCTTGTCGTCGGCGCGCATGGTGCGCAGGTCAACCTGACTCACGGCGCAAATTGAAGCCAAAGCCTCTCCACGGAAACCCATGGTGTGGAGCGCGAAAAGGTCGTCGGCCTGACGGATTTTCGACGTTGAGTGGCGCTCAAAGGCCAGGCGAGCGTCGGTGGCGCTCATGCCGCAGCCGTTATCCACCACCTGCACCAGCGTTCGGCCGGCATCCTTGATTATCACCTGGATTTCGGTGGCGCCGGCGTCGACGGCATTCTCAACCAGTTCCTTGACTACCGACGCAGGTCGCTGAATAACCTCGCCGGCAGCAATCTGATTGGCTACGGAATCGGGCAGGAGTTTGATAACGTCGCTCATCTTTTCAGCTCATAAAAATAGTGCCATAGCGGAGCCGCCATGGTGGTTTGCTTGATTTGGCCCGACTGCATCAGCTCGAGCAGTTCCGCCTCGCTGAGCAGAACCACCGCTATATCCTCGGTCGGGTCGAGGTGTTGTTCCGATTGGCGCGTAACGCCCTCGGCTATAAAAGTGTGGCTATGGTTGGTCATGGCCGAGGCATTCGGCGCAAGCACGTCGAACGCGCGCCACTCGCCGCCGCCAAAGCCCGTTTCCTCGAGCAGCTCGCGGCGGGCAGCCGTTTCCATATCCTCGCCCGGTTCGGCGCATCCGGCACAAAGCTCGGTCAGCACCTCCTGAGTGCCGTGGCGATACTGGCGCACCATAACGAACTCGCCCTCGGGCGTACGGGCTATGATATTGACCCATTCCGGATATTCCAGAATATAAAACTCGTCGTGGACCCGGCCATCGGGCAGCTCAACGGCGTCGCGGCGGGCTGTCAGCCAGGGGCGCTGAAAAAGATACTCGCTCCTAAGCGTTTTCCACTTTTGAATCTCTCTAATCATACCCGCAAATTTACGCAAAAATTTCGACTTTCCCTACCCTAAGCCTCTTTTTGCAACTCACCTAACCAAGGTAAGAATCCAATTTCCCCAAATTATCTAAAATACTTTTCCAACAAATTCAGTTGTCTAATAATCTTTGACAACTGAATCTTTACTTATTCAATCAGTATATTATTGCATTACTGTCAGATAAAACCCGTTAGGTCCATAAAATTAGGACTGGTTCACAAATCAAGTTAGGCGGTCTCTTACTTCAAAAATGGATTGGATGCAGAAATATAATCCAGCGAGAAGAAAAAAGAATATGCAATACCGTTTTCTTTTTTTAGTAACACATAACTATTAAATCATCGATGATTACTTTATAACTATTATCCTCACTGATACACCAAAATGGATATTTACCACGGCCTTTTTCTGTCGTAATGCAACAATTCCAAGGTGCATACTTGGGAAGAAGGCTGCCAGGATCAAGGCATAGTATTTTCGTGATGTTATTGTCTCTACCAATTTCGGCTCCGATAGCAACAAGGAAATGGCCGCCTTCAGGGTATCGCGTAGATATAATAACTGGTAAATCTTGTGATAGATATTCGTATATACGTTTAATGGTTTTATCTGGATTCTCAGGATTATGACGTTTAACAGAGAGGTCGGGACATAAGAGATCGATATCTCTTCTAAGACATATACTAGAATACCCTTTTCGTATGAGCCCCTGCTGTTCATAGAAATGACTTAGAAAACGATTCCTTGTTTTTCTATGGTCTAATGTATCGTTCTCAATGCTTACTTCTTCGGCACTTAAATACCCAAGGATTAACAGAGTCATTGTTAAAGAGTAAACGCCGCAAGCTCCATCAAGTTCTCCTTGGCGGTAGTGTGCTTTTACCCATTTCCCAGATGCGTCCTTACATTCAACTCCCTTGCGGTTAAATCTAATTTTATCAATAATCTCAATTGTATTCATAATATAAGAAATCTAGGTTAGCTAGTGTTTTATTTCTCAGTCCATCTTTCAAAGCGTGGTGTGAACATATCTATGTCGCGTTGCGGGAGTCCGAGTTCACGAGCTTCGCTACGCCATGATTTCATTGCTGATTTTACTTCATCAATGATAGTATTAGCTTTTTCAGTTGATAGCATATAGTCTCCAGCTGATGCCAAGAGAATATTCAGGTCTGATTCGCTTGTCGTACGGTTAATCAGTAGGCTTTGATTATCGGAAAGGGTCGGATTGATAT
>CAMWSP010000006.1 GCA_947176935.1 uncultured Porphyromonadaceae bacterium
TTTCCCGATAGGAACTCAAAAAAATGAAGAAAATTGTTATCGCAATAAGTTTAACCGCAGCCGCCATGGCTCCGGCAACCGCTTCGGCCCAGTCGGCTGGCACGGCCACCGAGGGCTTCACGCTCGTTTGGCAGGACCTTTTCGACGGCGACGCCCTGAACCGCAATCGCTGGAACATTGAAGTCAACGGCTCCGGCGGCGGTAACAATGAACTTCAATACTATACGGACCGCACCGAGAACGTTCGCGTTGAAAACGGCTGCCTGGTTCTGACCGCGCGCCGCGAGCAGTATAACAACCGCAACTTCACCAGCGGCCGCATCAATTCCAAGAATCTGATTGCCTTTACCCATGGCATGATCGAGGCCTCCATCAAACTGCCCAAGACCGCCAACGGCCTCTGGCCCGCGTTCTGGATGATGGGCAATGACTACGACCAGGTGGGCTGGCCCAAGTGCGGCGAGACCGACATAGTTGAAATGGGTAACGCCGAAGGCATCAAGGCCGGTTCGCAGGAGCGCTTTTTCAACGGCGCGTGCCACTGGGGCCAAGGCTGGCCCGCGGCCTCCTATGCCAAGTCGAGCAGCCATCTTTACAGCCTGCAGGACGGCGAGTTCCACCTGTTTACGGTGGTTTGGGATGAAAACCGCGTGCTGATGTACGTGGACCGCGACAAATATCCCAAATACAATCCCTACTACAAGCTCGATTTCCCGCAGACCGAACCTGACAACGAATGGTCGCCCGGCAATTACTTCCACAAAGATAACTTTATTCTCTTCAACCTTGCCGTTGGCGGCGACTTTACCGGCATTCACCAGGCCGGCAACATTACCGCCCTCAACGAGGACAACGGCAACGAGTCGTCGATGTTCGTTGACTACGTTAAAATCTACCAGAAAGGCGTTGAATCCGAACACACCGACTTCAAGGACCCCGGCGACCCGCTCGAAGCGGGCATACAGTCGGCCGAACTCACCGACGGCGGAATCTACGAAATCACCTACGACGGCGACCTTTTGAGCTCGCCCGGTTCAGAACTCTCTCTTTTCACGGCGGCCGGACGGTGTGTGGCCAAGTCCGCTACCGGCCAAATCTCAACCAAGGGACTGACTCCCGGAATCTATATGGCCTCGAATCGGCACTGCACTTGCAAGGTGTTGATTAAACATTAAGCAGCAATAATTTAGGCATCTTTATCGGATACGCGCTGCGGCGTGCATCTTGCGGATGCTATATCATAAAATAATAAACCAGCAACACATAATGAACAGTAAAAACCGTTTGTTTTTGGCTCTTTTGTCGGCCTGCTGCCTTGCTACGGCATCGGCCGCCGCGCTGAGCGAAGCGGAAATCAACAGCCGCGTCAATGACCTGTTGAGCCGCATGACCCTTGAAGAAAAAATCGGCCAGCTCAACCAGCTGTCGGGCTATGGCTATGCACCTGAAATGGTTGGCCACATCCGGAGCGGCGCAGTAGGCTCCATTCTGAACGAAGTGGACCCGGAGGTGGTTAACAAGCTCCAGCATGAGGCCGTTGAAAACACCCGCCTGGGCATACCTTTGATTTTTGCGCGCGACGTTATTCACGGTTTCAAAACCATTTTCCCCATTCCGCTGGGTCAGGCCGCAACGTGGAACCCCGCCATAGTTGAGGAAGGCGCGCGCATAGCCGCCGACGAGGCCGGCTCGGTTGGTATACGCTGGACATTCTCGCCTATGGTCGACATTGCCCGCGACGCCCGCTGGGGCCGCATTGCCGAAGGCTTCGGCGAGGACCCGGTTCTGGCTACGGCGCTCGGCGTTGCGATGGTCAAGGGCTATCAGGGCGACGACCTGACCAAACCGAACACTATGGCCGCATGCGCCAAACACTTTGCCGGCTATGGCGCAGCCGAAGCGGGCAAGGACTATAACACCACCTGGATTCCCGAGGAGCTGCTGCGCGACGTTTACCTGCGTCCGTTCAAGGCTCTGGCAGATGCCGGTTCGGCAACGTTCATGTGTTCGTTTAACGATATTAACGGCGTTCCCTCGTCGGGCAACCGTAAGCTGCTTCAGAACATTCTGCGCGACGAGTGGGGCTACGACGGCCTTATGGTCAGCGACTGGGGTTCGATTCAGCAGATGATACCCCACGGCTACAGCGAAAACCTGCGTCATGCCGCCGCACAGGCCGTTGACGCCGGAGTGGACATCGATATGGAAAGCTACGCCTACACCGGCCACCTGCGCGACCTGGTTGAGAAAGGCGAGGTTAGCGAGGCCCGCGTAGATTCGCTGGTGCGCAACGTTCTGAACCTGAAATATCGTCTGGGCCTGTTTGAGAATCCATACGTTGACATGGCCTCGGCCAAGCGTTTCTATGCTCCCGCATCGCTCGAGGCCGCCCGCCGCGCCGTTGAGGAGAGCGCCATTCTACTGAAAAATTCCGGTACACTTCCAATAAATAATTCTAAGGTGAAAAAGATTGCAGTGATCGGGCCGATGGCCGACGCTCAGCACGACCAGGCCGGCACATGGGTGTTCGACCTCGAGAAAGAGCATTCGGTCACCCCTCTGACCGCCCTGCAGCAGATGTATGGCAAGGAGAATATCATTTATGCGCCCGGATTGGAGTATACGCGTGATTTGAACACCAAAGGCTTTTCCGATGCCGTGAAGGCAGCAAAAAAGGCTGATGTGGTTCTCTATTTCGCAGGGGAGGAAGCGGTCCTCTCCGGAGAGGCTCACTGTCGTGCTGACCTCTCGCTGCCGGGCGCTCAGAGCCGTTTGCTCGACGAACTGAAGGCCACGGGCAAACCCGTTGTTCTCATCGTGCAGGCCGGCCGCCAGCTGGCGCTGATGCACGAATGTGAAACGGCCGACGCGGTTGTTTACTGCTTCCACGGCGGCACCATGACCGGCCCCGGTCTGGCCAATCTGCTGGCCGGCACCACCAACTTCTCGGGCCGTTCGCCGGTTTCCTTCCCCCGCATGTCGGGTCAGGAACCCCTATACTATAACCGCAAGAACACCGGCCGCCCCGCCGAGGGCATTACCCTTATCAACGACATACCGCTGGAAGCGGGCCAGACCTCGACCGGCTGCACCAGCTTCTATCTCGATGCCGGCGACGGCGCGTTGTTCCCCTTCGGCTACGGTCTGAGCTACACCACTTTCGCCTATTCCGACCCCGTTCTGTCGGCAACCGAAATCGCCCCCGACGGCTCGCTGACGGTTAAGTGCACCATTACCAACACCGGCAAGCGCGCCGGCGCGGAAGTTGCGCAGCTCTATATCCGCGACCACGTTGCCTCGCTCGTGCGCCCCGTTCGCGAACTGCGCGGCTTCGAAAAAATCACCCTTCAGCCCGGCGAAAGCCGCACCGTTGAGTTCCAGCTCCATCCGTCGGACCTGGCGTTCCACATAAATGGCGCACAGACCGCGGTTGAGCCCGGCGAATTCAGCGTTTGGGTGGCTCCGAACGCCAACGAGGGCAATCCGGTGAAATTCAATGTTGTAAAACCCGCTGAAATCGCATCACGATAAGCCATGAACACCAAATCACTTATTGCCGCCGCAGCCGCACTGGCCATCAGCTCGCTGCCTCTCTCCGCCAAAGCGCCCAAGCGCGGCATCAGCGAAAACGAAATCCGCTTCAAGGCCGAACTGGCCCTGCTGGAGAAACACACCACCTGGTTCTATAACTGGGGCAACTCGTTCGGCAACACATATCTGGGCAATAATCCCGGCATGGAGTTCATTCCGATGTGCTGGAACGGCTCGTATAGCGAGGATGCCATCCGCACCTACGCCAAGTCGCACCCCGAAACCAAATATCTGCTCGGTTTCAACGAACCGAACTTCACCAACCAGGCCAATATGACGCCGGAGGCCGCCGCAGCCGCGTGGCCCCGCGTTCAGGCGCTGGCCAAGGCGCTGGGCCTCAAGCTCGTTGCTCCGGCAATGAACTATTCGCCAAATCCACCCTACCAGAGCCCGACCAAATGGTTTGACGAGTTCGTGGCGCTGGTGGGCTCCGACGCTTTTGACTATCTGGCCGTTCACTCCTATGGCGGCTACGGCAACATCGTTGAGCTGGCAACCACGTTTCATGAACGCTACGGCAAGGACGTTTGGGTTACCGAATTCTGCCTTTGGCCCGACGAAGGCAACCCGAACAGCTATGTTTCGCCCGAATCGCAGATTTCATCGATGATTCAGACCGTTGAATGGTTAGAAAAGACGCCGTGGATTTTCCGCTACGCATGGTTTAAGGCCATCGGCAATTCCAACGCCGACAAAGGCCCGAACTTCGGGCTGGTGGCTCAGGGCAGCAAGGAAAACGAGCGCTTTTTGTCGGAGCAGGGCAAGGTTTACTACAACATGCCCACCTTTGACCCCGAGGTTTACCATCCGGTGAACGAATTTATACCCACGCAGGAGTTCAGCGCCCAGAACGGTATTCTGCTCGGCAGCAATACCGACACAGAAATCGACGCTGAAATCGAAGTTACGCGCCTGAACGGTGGCGCGTGGGTGGACTATCAGTTCGACGTTCCGGCCGACGGCGACTACGTTCTGACGCTGCGCGTTGCCGGCCAGGGCGAACCGGTTCGCTTCGACCCGTATGTTGCAATCTATTCCGTCAATGCCGACAATGAGCAGGGCGAAGCGCTCTCGCCCGCACGTCAGTTCAGCCTTTCGGGCAGCAACGATATCTACACCGAGGAGCACTTTCCGCTGACACTCAAGAGCGGCAAGCAGACCCTGCGCATAGCCGACGGCGCTCCCTATAGCCCGAGCGGCATCCGCATTTCGGCCGTGCGCCTGGCTGAGCCGGCATCGATCAGCGCTATTGCGGTTGACGGCATCGATGCGAACTCTGCAGTCTATAACCTGCAGGGCAAGCGCGTTTCGGCCAGCGGCAATCTGCCCCACGGAGTCTATCTGGTCGGTTCACAAAAGATTTACATTAAATAATACATAAACCATGATTAAATCAACAATCAAAGCTGCAATGCTGGCCGCCATATCGGCGTTTTCGGCATTCACGGTTTCCGCACAGGATAATATCCTGGCAAACAAACCGATTCACACACTGGGCGAGGCCAAAACCTGGACCGACGCAACCGGCGAGCAGTCTTATACCTTCAAGGTAGAGGACCTGGCCAAACTCGTTGCCGTTCCGACCAACACCGCCAACGTTTACCTTTATCCGGAAAACGGCGCCATCAACACCGAGGATAGTCGCGCCACCGGCATTCAGGGTTTCTATATCGACTTGGAAACCTCGCAGAATATCGGCGTTATCGAAACCACCTGGGAAGGCGCCGCCGCCAATGCGGTCGACATCTACGTTACCGACGAGACCCCCACGCTCGACATCCTTAAGTCGCCGGCAACCCTGTCGGTAGGCGGTCTGGGCCAGTACACGGCGCATACATTCGTTCTGCCCGAAGGCACCAAGGGCCGCTATCTGGTTTTTCAGCCAACGGACGCCACCAACTATGGCTGGGGCGTGAAAATGCGCTCCATCTCGGCGACCGCTCCCACCGCATCCGTGCTGACCTCTTTCTCGGTTAGCCCCTCGTTTATTCCCAAAGGCGAAACTGCTGCCGTTAGCTATACCATCAAGAACCAGTTCGGTCTTGACATGGATGCCGACATTACGGTTGAAGGCGGTTCGCTCAACGGCGACGTTCTGACTATCGACGGCGATTACGCCACCTTCACCGCATCGGCTAACGGCGTTGAAATGCAGGCTGTTGTTTATGCAGTCGACGCTCCCGAAATTCCCGCCGCTTCGTCGATTCTTACACCGGTCTACACCAACTATCCCGCAGGCTACACCTACAACGATATCGACTTCAACGGTACGGCCGGTTTTGTTGTGGCATATAACGGCGGCGCGACCGAACTTGGTCGTCTGCGTTGGGCCAACGGCGAAATCGCCGCCGCTTTCGGCGATACCCGCTGCGTGTTCTTCTACAATAATAACGGCATGATTCAGGGCGGCTGGAACACCAAAATCAACCCCACCGAAAAGGGCTACGACATTCTCCATCTCGACATCTTCGCTACCCGCAACCTGACCGGTAACGTTGTGTTTGAAGGTGCGAGTGTTATCGGTGTGAATCATGAAATAGTTCTGCAGCCCGGCAAGTGGAACAACATTGATATTGCACTGACCGGTGAAACCGACATTAACAATATGTCTGTTCGCTTTGACGAAGCCAACGCCGGCGATATTATTCTCAGCAACATCTATTTCTCGGCTCAGCTTGATGCCGACGACCACGAAGCTCCCGTGTTTGACGCAGTTACCGTTAGTCCCGTAGCCATGGGCGCAACCCTCAGCATGACTGCCACCGACAACACCGCTACTCTGGTTTACTATGTAATCAAGGTTGGCGAAGCAACTTATGCCTGCAGCGGCAGGTCGGGCGAAGAGGTTGTATACTCCATTTCCGGCCTCACCCCCGAGACTGACTATACCGCTTCGATCACAGTTAGCGATGGCGTTAACGTTTCCGAAGCCAAGGATGTTAACTTCCGTACGTTGGCTCTCTTCCCCGCTCCTGATCCCACTCTGCCCGAAAAACAGGTAGTTGCAGTGTTCAGCGAATACTATGGTGTTTCCGCTCTGCCCTCATTCGATAACTGGGGCTCGCAGGCCTATTCCGCTCCTATGACTATCGGCAGCAAAACCATTCTTGCGCTCAATAATTATCAGGGCATGTGGGGCGGTATTGTCAATTTCGGTGTCTCGGCCTCGGAGCTTAGAATGACATCACTGCATATCGATGTTCTCGGTTCGACTGAAGACGGCGAGCTTACATTCTACCCCGTATGGACTGATGCGGAAGGTGTCAGCGTTCAGGCCGAAGGCATCCGTCTCCCGACCACTATCAAGGCTAATGAATGGAATTCGCTTGATTTCAATCTTGAGGATGATTTCAATTATCACGGCGGTTCTATTTTCCAGCTGGCAATGACCAACTCCACACTTCCTAACTTCGCGATTGACAACTTCTATTTCTATACCAACGACGATTCAACCGCAATAGAGAACGTTGAGGTAGATGTTAAAGCAGTCAATGTCTTTGATATTCAGGGCCGTTGCGTTCGTAGTAATGTAGCCGCTGACAAGGCCGTTGACAACCTGCCCGCCGGTGTCTATATTATCGGTGGCCGCAAGGTGCTCGTGAAATGAAAAAACTACATATTGGAATAGCTCTTACCGGCGCTCTGCTATGGCCCCTGGCGGCCATAGCTCAGCAGCCGGTAATTGTTGGCGGGGCTTCGTATGCGGAGTATCCGCCGGCCTATAAGGCGCAAACGGCTGAGCATTCAGGCTTTAACGCCACCAAGATGCTGACCCGCAAGCTCTATGTTGATGAGAGCGAGGGGCGTCCGCTGCCGACCAACGACTGGTGGACCGACCTGATGGTGTCGGAGTTTTCGGGAGCTTTGTGGAGCTACCCGGCGATGTTGCGCACCGCGGCCGAGGGTGTTACGGTGTGTTTCCCGACCCGCTGGAGCGACAACGGCACCGAAGTGCTTTCCGACTCCTGGCTCAGAGTGGGGGGCGTGAAGTTCACCGCTTCGGAGGCGCGCGCCACCGACTGGCACGACTGGGACGTTGAGGCGCTGCTGCCGTCGGCGTCGGGTTTCGGCTCCATCAAGGCCACTCTGGCCCACGGCACTCCGTTCAGCTGGTTTGAGTTCGCCGGAGTGTCGCCCGAAATTGCCGCGTCGGCCGCTCCGCAGCTGGTGCGCACCGACCGGGGCTCGGCGCTGGTGCGCGTGGGCAACGACTCCTACGGCCTCTATTTCGCCGACGATGTGGAGCCCGCCGTGGCCAACGGGTCGCTGCTGCTCGACGGCGCCGAATGGCTGTCGGTTGCGCCGCTGAAATCGGAGCGGCTCTATGAGCAGCTGAAGCCTTATGCGGCATCTATAGTGCGGAACACTATGGTTGACTGGAGCTATGACGAGAAGAGCTCGCGCCTGCAGACAACCTGGACCGTCAGCGCCGAGAATCTGCGCGATCGCGGCGCTGCGGCGCCCGTTGTGCAAGGTTTTCTGCCCCATGCCTACCGGCATTGCGTGGAGTCGACCGTTGACTATATTGACGACGGCGACTATCTGACGCCGCGCGGCACCCTGCGGCTGGCCGCTGCTGCCGACGGCAAGTTTTCCTATTCCTACCGATTCAGCGGCATGCTCCCTTACTATGCCGCGCCGCAGGCCCACGAAGGCTACAGCCCGGAGCTGATGCGTCAGCTCATCGAGGAATATGCCTCGGGCGGCGGGTTCGGCGACGATACCTATTGGGGCGGCAAGGGATTGACGCAGATGGCGCTGAACATGACTTTTGCCTCGCAAACCGGCCACACGGAGCTCTATGAGCTCTCGAAGTCGAAGCTGCGCGCAGCGCTGGTTGACTGGCTGACCTACAGCCCCGGCGAGTCAACAAAGTTTTTTGCCTATTATCCGCGCTGGGGCGGTATGCTCGGCTTCGACGTGAGCTATGACTCCGACGCGTTCAATGACCATCACTTCCACTACGGCTATTTCATTTATGCGGCGGCGCTGCTCTGCATGGAGGACGCGCAGTTTGCCCGCGACTACGGCGAAATTCTGCGCATGATAGTGAAGGATTATGCAAACTATGACCGCACTGACAAGCGCTTTCCGTTTCTGCGCACCCTCGACCCCTGGGCCGGCCATTCCTATGCCGGCGGATTGGGCGACCACGGCAATGACAACGGCAACGGCCAGGAATCGTCGTCGGAAGCCATGCAGGGGTGGGGCGGCGTTTATCTGCTGGGAGTGGCGCTGGGCGACCGCGCCATGCGCGATGCCGGCATTTTCGGCTGGCTGACCGAGAGCCGCGGGGTGGTGGAATATTGGTTCGACCGCTCGCGCTCCAACTATGACTATACGCGCTATGAGCATCCCTATAACACCAACCTGACCTCGAAGGGCATTGGCTGGTGGACATGGTTCTCGGGCGATCCGCTCTGGATGCATTCGATTCAGTGGATGCCGGTTTCGCCCTGCCTGAACTACATGTCGGAAGACCTCGATTTCGTGAAGTGGGACTATGAAACTATGATGCAGACAACGGCCTATTCCTGGTTTGACGGCCAGGAGCCGCTGGCCCGCCAGTCGGTCGGCAACGTTGTGCTCTGCTATATGGAACGCAGCGACCCCGAGGGCGCCGCCCGGATTTTCGACCAGGCGCGCAGCCGGGGAATGGAAATGGCCCGCAATGTCGACACCGGCCATATCTCCTATTTCGTTATCCACAGCCATCTGACCTACGGGGAGATTGACTTCGGAGTTACCGCCGACTGCCCGAGCGCCAACGCCTACCGGCGTGCCGACGGCAAGGAAACCTATATGGTCTATAATCCAGACGAGGCTACCCGCGAGGTGACTTTTTACCGCAACGGCGCCGCGGTGCGCACCGTCAATGCGCCCGGTCGCCGGCTGACCGTTTTCAGCGATGAAGCGCGCCCGTCGCAGCTTGAAATCGCGTCGACCGAAGGGTTTATCGTTCCGCCGGGGGCTTCGACGCTGCTCAGTGGCAAATGTTTTGACCAGTATGGCGCCGAAGTGCAGGCGCAGGCCGTGACCTTTAAGGTTGAGCCGGCGGCGTTGGCCTCGATTACCGGCGGACGGCTGACCGTTTCGGCTTCGGCACCGCGCGGCTCGCGGTTCACCGTAACCGCCACCAGCGGCGGCCTGACGGCTTCCGCGGAGTTTACCGTCAACGACCGGCCCGAAGTCCGTACGGCCCGTATTGCCGGCATTCCGGAGCTGCTTGAGGTTAACTCGCCGGTGGCACTGCAGATGATTTGCGTTGACCAGTATGGAACCGAAACCGCTCCCGACGCCGACTGGACGGTCAATGGCCTTAAGGGGTCGGTGCCGGCGGCGTTTGACTCGCCGGGCGTTTACAATATAGTAGCGACCTGTGGCGACGCCAAGGCCGAAGCCCGGGTGGTTGTGCTGCCGGTGTTGCCCGACGTGGCCCGCGGCTGCAAGGTTCAGGCCAGCAGTCAGGAAAACGTTGGAACGGCGCCTGAGAATGCAGTTGACGGCGACCGCTCCACCCGCTGGGGCTCGGCCCACACCGAATCGGAGTGGTTTATGGCAGACCTGGGCACTCAGCACAAAATAACCTCCGTTGCCATAGACTGGGAAACGGCCTATGCCACCGACTACGACGTTGAAGTGTCGGCCGACGGCAAGACCTGGACCACCGCTCACGAGCAGCGTGGCCTAGGCTCTGCCGGCAAGGTGCGCCATAGCATCAGCGCCGAAGGCCGCTACGTGCGCATCAACTGCCTGCGCCGCGCAACTCAATATGGCTATTCAATCATTGAACTCGAAGTCGGCGCCATCAGTGCATCCGCCGGTCAGCAAGCGGTTATAGGTCTCGACATCACCGCTCCGCAGCTCATGGCCGAGGGCGTAGGCGCGGAAATCGGAGTGCGCGGCTTCACGCTGCAGGGCAATGCCGTTGAGGTTTCGGGCGTTGAGTGGAGTTCCGACCCGGCAGGCCTGTTTGCCGACGGCATGTTCATTCCGCAGACCTATGGCCGCCATACGCTCACCGCGCGCTCCGGCTCGCTGCGGGCGTCGGCCACGGTGCTGGTCGAGGAGTCGGTTAAGCTCACATCCTTGAGCGTGACGCCCGAAAATTCGCTGATTCTGACCGGCGATGAAGCGGTTCTGACCCTCGAAGGCGTTAACCAGTTCGGCGGCGTTTATCCGATAGAACCCGAGTCGGTGAGCGTGGCTATCGAGCCGGCAGGCGCATCGTTCAATCCCGCGACCGGCATATTCAAGGCCGAGCGCCGCGGCGACTACGTTCTGACCTTCAACGGCGGCATGGCCGTTGCCACGGTGAGCGTGCGCGACGTTGCCGAAGCCAATCTGGCGGCAGGCAAGCAGGCGCGCGCATCTTCCTATGTTGGCGGCAACAGCGCCGATAAAGCATTTGACCTTAACCCTGACACCCGCTGGGAGAGCGCCGGGGCCGACGGCGAATGGCTTGCCGTTGACCTGGGCAGTGCCTTTGTGCTCAACCGCGTGGTTATCAACTGGGAAGCTGCCTATGCCTCATCCTTTGCGGTTGAAACCTCGATGGACGGCCTGAACTGGTATCAGGCAGCCGAGGTGACTGCCGGACGGGGCGGTCGCGAGGAAGTTCTGCTCCCGGAAATGCCCGCTTCGGAGCTGCGAATCGTTTGCCGGAAGCGTGCAACCGCCTACGGCAACTCGATTTATGAGCTGGAAGTTTATGGCAGCGCCCGTTTCGACGGCAGCGGCACCGGCCAGGCACCGCAGATTGAGTCGATAGACCTTGAGTGCGGCAACGGCGCGGTGAGCGGGAGCGTCAACCTGCAGCAGCCGGCGTTCGTAACCGTTGGCATCAGCAATGCCGCCGGTGGTGGCCACCTGGCCGAAACCAAGGGATTCGGCGCTAAAGTTGACTTTGCGTTCGCCGATCTTCTCAGTGGCGACTATGTTATCGAAGCCGTTGCCGAGGATGCCTTCGGCAATTCAACCGCCGAGTCGCGAACCGTTGCGGTGGAATATTCGCTCGACGGAGTGAACGTTGCCCTCAACAAGCCGGCAACCGCCACCTCGGCCGAAAACGGTGCGCTGACCGCCGATAAAGCAGTTGACGGCGACACGTCGACCCGCTGGGGCAGCGAGTTCAACGACGGCGAAGCCATAACGGTTGATTTGGTCAACACCTATGAACTGGACCGCATCCGCATAGTCTGGAACAAACCGGCCTACGCCACCGACTATATAGTCGAAACCTCGACCGACGGGGTACACTTCGTAACCGCTATTGACCGCCGCGATTGGAACGGCGACATTGATGATGCCCCGGTGGCGCCAGTTGCAGCACGCTATGTGCGCGTAACCGGGCTGCATCGCGCAACGCCCTATGGCACCAGTATTGACGAGCTCGAAGTCTATGCGCAGGCAATACTTCCGACTGACGATGCCATTGTTGCAGTTCAGGCGGGTTCCGATGCCGGCCGGCGCCGCTACGACCTGCTGGGCCGCCCAGTTTCGCCCGCCTACCGCGGACTGACCATCACCAGAGGGTGGAAAGGTGTCGGCGGCGCAGGGCTGGCGCACTGAGCGCTCCCTGACCCAGACGCAGCAGGGCGCTGAAAAATGGCGCTCTGCCGCTGCGGGCCAGGCGCCAGGCCTTGAGCGGCAGGCGCAATGCGGCAGACCAAGGATATGTTAAAGCAATCACGCAACCGGCGGCAAGAATATTGCCGTCGGTCATTTTTGCTTTAGTGCCGGTCGACTCATGGGGGTGCGCACCAATGGTGATGGGGAAGTAGCGGCAGTCGAAGCCGCGCTTGATGGCGCTGAGCAGAAAAATTTCGTCTTCACCGCCGTGGAGTCTCGGGGCGCCGAGGCCCAGTTCCGGGCAGCAATGCAGGGCGCCGCAGCGGATGCGTCGGAATGCAATTTCAAACGACGCCACGGAGTAGCCCTTGGGCAAGCGGGATTTGAGCCGCACGGATTGGTTGGGGAAGCGCGAAAGGTCGCCGTGCCGGCTGCGCAACGTAATGAAGTCGACTTCCGGATTGTCGGCAAAGGTGCGGCGCAGCTGAGTGATGCCTTCGGGGGAGTAGATAACGTCGTCGTCGGCAAAGAGAATGAGGTCGGCCGTGCAGTGGTCGATGGCGTTATTGCGGTTGTTGGAGAGCCCGGAGCCGCTGAAGCGGTGAATTTCCACGTCGGGGCGCTCGCGGAGCTCTGCCGGAAGCGGGGAGTCGCCGTGGGATTGCCACGACACTACATATCGCACCCCCGGCATTGGGGGCAGAACCATTGATGCGACGCGGCGGATGCCTTCGGGGCGGTGGGTCGCTACGGCAAGGTCAAGAGTTGGCAACTCGGCGTTCATTCCAGAAATCGAGAAAGCGTCGCGCAACTACGCGGCTGTCGTTATGTTTGATTACAAATTCGCGCGACCGCAAACCGCGCTCGCGGATTTGCTGCGGGTTCAGCACAATCTGCTCCAGAGTGGCGGCAAGGGGTTCGAGATTGATGGGCGCGTTGATTATGGGGCGGTTTTCATGCTCGCCGATGAAGTCGTAGAACTCCGGTTCGGCGCCGCTGACAACGTTGAGCCCGTAGGCCATGGCCATCAGTGCGGTGGTCGCGGGAGTGTAGCTGTAGATCTGGTCGAGCACCACATGGGCGGAGCGCAGCAGCTCGATGAATTCGCTGAACGGGCGGTTTTCGACTATGACGAGCTCGGCGCGGTCGGGGTGACGCTCAATCACTTGGCGTGCTGCCGTTTCGAGCAGGTCGGAGCCTTTCATGAGTTTGCGCGAGCGGTCGCGGCCAAGGAAAAAGCGGATTTTTTCGGGTCGTTCGGGCAACTCAACGGGCCGGAAGCGCTCGGTTTCGATGGCTATGCCGCCATAGGCGGCCTTTGCTTTGCCGAGGCGTCGCTCCATGCCGAGCTGGTATTCGTAGAGCACCGAAACGGCTCCGTCGATGTTGTTGAAAAAATGGTTATGGTAGGCAGTGAGGGCCGGATTGTGCCATTGGCGCCATTGTTCCTGATTGGCCAGGTGCCAGCGCGACGGTTGGCCGCCTACGAACCATTCGCTATAGCGCAGCGGAGAGTCTGCGGCTTCGACCATGTCGAGATAGGCCAGGTCGGTGCTCATCGAGGTGAGGAACACCGAGCCGTTGTTGCGCCGCAGGGTGTCGAACAGGGGCTGCAGGCGCTCGGGACGCAGCTCGCAGAAGTTGGGGTCATTGACCGCCACGATGTCGAACCCGGCCAGGCGCGACGCCAGCAGCCGGCGCATTTTCAGGGCATACATCAGCCCGCCGAGTTTGCCGGGGCGGCGGTGGAGGTCAATGTCGCGTTCGCAGTCCATCCACTTGGTGCCGTTCGACGCCACCGTTACGTCGCAGCCGAGGCCGCGCAGGCCCGAAGCGAGCGCGCGGTGGCAGTTGCTGTAATCGCCCAGCAGCAAAATCTTCTCTCCGTTTCTCATCACTCCATGATTATTATCCAGCTTCCCGTCCGATCGCTTCCTTCGCGTTTCAGAAGATTGATTTCGCGGAGATATTTAGTGGTCCGTTCGGCTGTTTTAGTGTTGATTTTAAGAATGTCAGCAATTTGCGAATGAGTAATCGACGGTTGCTTTTTGATTAACTCGAGTATGTTTTGCTGAGTGTCGGTTAGCTTTACACCGACATTTACACCGACATTTACACCGACATTTACACCGACATCGCGTGGCTGAAGGTCGAAAATAACTTTTACGGAGTTGATGGTGGTTTCGATGTGCATAGGGTGGCCGGTGGTTTCCTGCCAGCGTTTGAGCTTTCGAAGTCCATAACCGAGGTTTTCGGATATGTGGGCCAACCGGAAAAGCTTTGCGATTATCGGGTTGCGGGGTTGGGACTCAAACGAGTTTTCCATAACTTCCAGCGGCATAGGCATGCCCCCCGGGTTGAGGAATTCAATTCGGTCGTCGAAAACATGAATGCAGCTTCGGCGCGGGCTGAAATGGTCGGCGTGAGCCATCTGATTTGCCATGGCCTCGCGCAATATGTCGTATTCGGAAAAATCCTGGACCGACTGGCCTCGTTCGTTTATTCCAATCATAGGAGTGTTGACGAGAGTGCGCAGGCGGCGCAGAATAATCCGGCTTGCTTCCCACAGGTTTTGCTGTTCGGGTATGCGGTATGTATAGTTATTGGTGGTTGCTTCTTGTCCTTTGCCAGGAATTTCAACGTAGTCCGCGCAGAAGGTCGGAACAAAGTTGAAGGTATAGGGGCTCTTGCCGAGCATTATCAGTCCGCCGTAGGTCAACCGGCCCGAGTGGTCGGTAATTCCGACTCCTTTACAGAATTCTTCGTCGTTGGCGTTGTCGAGGTGAGGAACCTGTCCCCAACGGCGCACTTCGCTTCGAAAATCGGTCAGGGCATCGCTGTCGAGCATGCCGATGTTCGTGTCGGGAATGGATTTTTGCGACTGGACGCCAAAAGATTGGTCGCGGATTATCGACATAATCTCTTGTTGGGTGGCCCGCTGGTCGCCGCTTCCCATTCTGATGAAGGTGTTTTCGAGTGTGCCGAAGTAAACGGGTTTGACTTCAGACGAAGGTATATAAAAGGCAATGATATTTTTGCCGTCGATTATATAGCGGTGGATAGTTGCAAAGAGCGGAACATTGAATTTCTTGGAGCGTAGGGTGCCGAAAAAGTCCTGTTCCAGCTTTTCGATATTGTCTACGCCGGTGATATCGAAAGACCGGCCTGACTGCTTCACTCCGAGAACTATCCAACCGCCGGAGCAATTCGAGAACGCGCTGACGGTTTCCCAGATGTTTTTGGGAAGATCGGACTTTGCGGCTTTGACTTCAAAATCGTCCCATTCAATGTCGCGCAGTCGGGCAATCAGGTCTTCTTTAGTCATTTTTCATTGCGGGGTTGGGGAGGTTCGAGGCCGAGGCCGAAGAGGGCGAAGTCGAAGAAGGCGGGGTCGGCGGGGTCGAGGGTGCGCAGCGCGGCGGTGATTTCGCGGGTGGTTTTGCGGTCGTTGGCGCGGCGCGCGGTCAGGCCGAGGGCACGCGCGGTGTCGCCGACGTGAACGTCGAGCGGAACGTAGAGGTCGGCGGGGTCGAGCGAATGCCAGAGCCCGAGGTCAACGATACCGTCGCGTCTGACGAGCCAGCGGAGCGCCATGTTCAGTCGCTTCAGGGCGGTGGTTTCGAGGTTGAGCGGAAAGCATCGCGGGTCGCCCTGGCCGCCGTTGGCTTCGGCCAGGCATCGGTTCAGGGCTTCGGCCAGGAGCCAGGGGGCGTCGGGCTTGCCACGCAGGTTGAGTGTTGCGGCCCAGGCGTCGAGGGTGGGGTAGCGGTTGAGTATCAGTTCGAGGCCGCGGAGCATGTGTTTGAGGTTGCGGCCGAAGAAGGTGCGGTGAATGTTCAGCTCGTCGGGAACCGACTCGAAAGCGCCGTTGCGCACCCAGGCGGCGGGGCTCGGGGTCATCATCTGCAGCAGGCGCTCAACGTCGCGGCAAATCATTTTGCGGTTGCCCCAGGCCAGGTGGGCGGCCAGGAGGCTCACTATTTCAATGTCGGCCTGGTCGGAGTAGCGCCTGGGGAATTGCACCGGGTCGAGCGCTATGAACTCGGGGGAGTTGATGCGCGCGGCTTCGCGGCGCAGCAGTTCGGCAATGTCGGCTGGAATCATCGCGGTGTGAGGGTTATGAGCGGAATAATCATCTCTTCGAGCGAGATGCCGCCGTGTTGGAAGGTGTCGGTATAGTACTGAACGTAGTAGTTGTAGTTGTTGGGGTAGGCGAAGAAGTCGCGGCCCTGGGCGAAGATATAGGCTGTGCTGACATTGGGCGCGGGGAGGCCGAAGTCTTTCGGACGGGTGATTTCAAACACCTGTTTGGGGTTGTAGCCGAGCGATTTGCCTAATTTATAGCGCAGGTTGGTGTTGACGTTGCGGTCGCCAACAACTTTTATGGGGCTGTCGACTTTTATGGTGCCATGGTCGGTTGTGAGCACTATGGAGTGGCCTTTGTCGGCGATTTTGCGCAGCAGGTCTATAATAGAGGAGTGGCGGAACCATGATTCTGTCAGCGAGCGGTAGGCAGCGTTGGTCGAAGCGAGTTCGCGCATCATTTTGGATTCGGTGCGCGCATGGCTCATCATGTCGATGAAGTTGAAAACGATAACGTTGAGGTCGTTGTTTTCGAGATTGGCGAATTCGCGAATCAGGCGGTCGCCGGCGGCGGAGTCGTTGATTTTATTATAGGAGAACTTGACTCCGCGGCGGCGGAAGCGCTCGAACTGAGTGGCAATCAGCGGCGATTCGTTGAGGTTCTTGCCCTCTTCCGAGTCTTCGTCGACCCAGAGGTCGGGAAACATCCGCTCTATGTCCAGCGGCATCAGGCCGGAGAATATGGCGTTGCGGGCATATTGGGTGGCGGTTGGCAGAATCGAGCAGTAGGTTTCTTCTTCAACGTTGAAGAATTCGCCAAGCAGGGGCCTGACGGTGCGCCACTGGTCGAGGCGGAAGTTATCAATGAGTATGAAGAACACTTTTTTGCCTTGGTCCATGAGCGGAAACACGCGGCTCTTGAAAACGTCGGGGCTCATCAGGGGCCGGTCGGTGCCGTCGAGCCAGTCGCGATAGTTGGCGCGCACGAATCGGGCGTAGGCGGTGTTTGCGTCGCGCTTCTGCATTTCGAGCATTTCGTCCATGTTGGTTCCGCGTCCGGCCAGCTCCAGTTCCCAGTAGGTCAGGCGCGCGTAGAGGCGCTGCCAGTCGGAGAAGGTGCGGCAGTCGCCGATTTCGTTGCTGAGCTGCATGAATTCCTGGCGATAGTCGGCGCCGGTCTGTTCGCTGACCAGGCGTTCTGCATGGAGGTTCTTTTTTAAGGTGAGCAGAATCTGGTTCGGATTCACCGGTTTGATAAGGTAGTCGGCAATGTTGGCGCCCACGGCCTGGTCCATGATGTTTTCCTCCTCGTTTTTGGTAATCATGATGACGGGAGTGTCGGGGAGCGACTGCTTCAGGCGCTGGAGCGTTTCCAGCCCGGAGAGGCCGGGCATGTTTTCGTCGAGGAATATGATGTCGGGCAGCTCCCGGCGGGCCAGCTCGAGCGAGTCGCGGCCGTTATTGACCGTGACGACGTCGTAGCCTTTCGACTTCAGGAACAGTATGTGCGGTTTCAGCAGGTCAATCTCATCGTCGACCCAAAGTATCTTTCGGTTAGCCATAGTGCAAAGTTACCGAATTTGGCGGTGCTTTGCAAGTCAAATTATAAGTTTTATAAATTTTGTAAGATTTATGAGGTTTATAATCAGCGAGTTGGCGAAAATATGAAAAAATTTTTCATTTTCGGGCGAACCTTTTTTCGATTCGGGATGTTTTATTGACGTAACAAGCTTACAAAGCAACATACTTCGAGAATACAAAACAACAAACTTAATTTATAACTCAATTCAACTACCATTATGAAAAAGGCATTATTGATGATGGCCCTCCTGCTAGGCAGCATGACCACCTACGCCCAGAACCTCGACAAGAACGAATTCAAACAGCTCAAGTCTTTCCTGACTCAAACTTCGGCTGACGAATCTAAAACCAACGCTGAAGCGCTGAAAATCACTGACCTCAATTCTCCCGCAAGCTGGGAGGGCCTGACAATCGAAGGCGGCCACGTAACTGCAATCAAGTGGAACAACAAGAAACTCGCCGGCGATTTCTCGGTAACTAACTTCAAAGCTCTGACAAGTGTTGACGTTTCGCGCAACTCGCTGAAATCAGTAAGCGTAGCAGGCGACGCCGCTCTGAAAACAGTCAATGCCTACCGCAACAAACTGACCTCTATCGACCTTACCGGTTGCACCGCTCTCGCTAAGCTCAACATTTACCGCAACCGCCTGACCGACCTCGATGTTTCGTCGACCCCCTTGCTGGAAACCCTCGATGTCAGCAACAACAACTTCGTTGAATTCTCAGTTGCCAACTCCACCCAGCTCAAGACCCTCAACTGCCAGGGCTGTAAGATTGAAAGCCTCGACATTACCAACTGCACCGGTCTGAAGCACCTCTATGCAGGCTATAACAAGCTCGAAAGCCTCACCCTGGTTGGCGTTGAAAGCCTTGCTAACATCAATCTCGACTCCAACAACATCAAAACCTTTGTTTGCAGCGGTCTTCCTTCGCTCGGCACCCTGCTGGTTTCCGATAACCAGATGACCTCCCTGATGGTCCGCGACTGCCCCTCACTGCTCGACCTGGTTTGCTCCTACAATGACCTGACCAAACTGCAGGTATCGTCCGCTCCCCAGCTCCAGTACGTTGACTGCTCCTACAATGACCTTACCGAACTCTACCTTGACAACTTCAACTTCCTGCAGCGCGTTATCTGCAACAACAACCAGCTGCAAACCCTTTCACTGACCTTCGACGACGCTCTGCGCTACGTGAACTGCCGCTACAACCAGATCACCGATTTCCGCACCGTCGGCTCCAACAACATTCAGCAGGTTGCCTGCCAGTGGAACTACTAATTCGACGGTTGAATTAAGTTAATATATCCCTTCCGTTTCTCGGAGCGATGCCGGCCCAATGAGGCCGGCATCTTTTTTTATGCGGATGGAAAAGGCGGCTGCCTGACGCGATGGTCGGGCAGCCGCCTTGGTGATTTAGTGGGGGAGGGTTAGCGGATGAGGGTTTTGAGGCCGTTGATGATGTAGAGGCCTTTGGTGGGGTGGGTGACTTTGCGGCCCTGGAGGTCGAAGATGCCCGGAGCCTTGACGGTTTCGGCGGTTATGGTGTCGATACCGGCTTCGCCGATCTGCACAACGTTTGAGGCGGTTGATTCGCCCAGGTCGTAGACGGCGGTGACGAAGTATTTGTCGCACTCAAGTTCGCGCACGGTGTCGAAAGTGGTGGCGGTTACGGGCGCGGAGTTGAGTTGAACGCCGTTGCGGTAAACGTTGTAGCCCATCAGGGTCATGGCGCGGGGTTCGCCCTTGGCAATGTAGGTTATGTCGTCGAGCGAGAAGAAGTAGCGGTTGTTTGAGGTGCAGCGGATGGCAAAGTAGCGGGTGCCGGCGGGGAGTGTTACGAAGTATTGCTCCCATTCGAGTCCGGCGGGCGTTTCAAACAGCACCTTCTTGAAGTCGCTCAGGGCGTTGGTGGCCGACGAGGCATAGACTTCGAAGGTTTCATAGCCGTAAGCCAGGTTTTGCGAGCATGCGCTGAAGCTGATGGTCTGGCGTCCGCCGTAGAGTTCGGGGGAGATGAGCCAGTCGTCGTTGGGGATGGGACGGCGGCCGGAGTTGACAGTGGCCATGGTGAAGAGGCTGCTCTGACCGGAGGTGTAGACGAAGTTATAGGGTGCTTCGCAGGTCATGGTCCAGTAGGCCTGCGGGGTGCCGTCGATGGGCAGGTCAATGTCTTTGAGGCCCATGGGAATGCCGCCGTCGGCGTCGACCATAGTGAATCCTTTGAGTTCGGTGGTGAAGGCCGGGTAGCTTTCAAAGTCTTCGACGGATTCTTCGGGTGCGGCCGTTGAGAGGTCGGGTGCCGACCAGGTGAGGGTTACAGCTGTGCCGTTTTCGGTTCCTTTCAGGTCGGAAACCGTGGGGTGGCACGGGGCGAGGAAGGTGATGTTGAATGGCTCGGAAACATTGTTGGACTTGTCGGCATCGCCGTCGGTTATCACTTTGACGGTGAACGAGGGCATTTCGGGGCTGATTGCCGAGAAGCGGCCGCTGAGGCTGATGGCGGCTGATTCAAACGATTCAACCGGAGTGCCGGCGACTTCATCGACCACGGCGCCGTCGCAGAGCAGGCTCACAGTGTAGTTCTCGACCTTTTTGGAGCCGATGTTTGAGATGTGTGCCATTACGGTGTAGTCTTCGTCGGCGGTGGCATATCGGGGGTGGTCAACCGTGGTTACGCTGAGGTCGGTGGCGGGGAGTTCGTCGATGGCCATATTGTCGATGGGCACATAGCCATGAGTCAGAATGGTGGCACCGATGATTACGCGGCCTGTTTTGCCGGCGGCAGCGGGTATGGGGCAGACAATGCGCGTCCAGCCTATGTTCATCAGGTTGGAGAGGGTGTAAGTTGCGATTTGGGTGCGCTTGTTGGTTTCTTCATCGATGAACGAAATTGTCATTTCATTGTCGTCGGCGTCGTAGATATAGGTGTAGAAGCTAACGAAGGGGGCGGAGGCGTTCTTGAAGCTGATTTTGCCGGTGGAGAGTTCGCCATACTGGCCGAAATTGTTGCCGGTGAGGCTTATGTAGCTTCCGTCGCCGTCTTGCGACTGCGGGTCGGAGAAGTCATCGAGCACACGCCACATGGCGCCTTCGTCGGCATAGCCGCTGATAACGGCTTCCTGACCCATATATGTGAAGTGGTTTTCGTAGGGCAGTTCGAAGGGGTCGCCAACGAAAATGAGGTCGCTATGGGAGTAGGCCGACTCTTTGTCGTTGATAATGGCGGTGACGGCCATAATCACGTCGGTCTGCTCGCCTGGTTCGAGACACATGTCGAGGGTGAATTCCGTGCCCTGATGGTTGTAGCGGCAGATTTCATAGCCGGAGGGCAGAACGTAGTATATGTTGTAGGTCAGCTTGTCGGGGTCGATGACGGTGCCGTTGGTGTCGGTTTCCGGAGCGTTCCAGGTCAGACGCACGTTGCCCTGCGCAGGTTCGGAAATTGAAGTGACAACCGGCGGATTTGGCTGCGTCATGCCGACGAAGTGGGTCAGGCGCAGGTCGCAGCCGTCGCCTTCGGTGCTGCGGGTGGTGAAGGTATAGTCATAGTAGCCGGTGGCGGGGGCGGTGTCGACGAAGCTGACGGCTTGGCCGGCAGTTGCGTTGACGGTTTTGATGAGCTGGTTGTCGCGTTTCACGTTGATAGTGACGTTGCCGGTTATCGGCTTGCCGTCGACGCTGACAGCCGGGGCGTTGAACGAAACGGTTACCGAGTTGGTGCCGTCGGGGGCGTTCAGGAACTTAATGTCGGTTACCTGCGCCGGTTCGCGGCCGGAGCGGGCGGCGTCGATTGCGATGTTGTCAACGAAGAGCCAGTCGCCGTTGGCCTGCTCGCGCGTCGACACGCCATGGATGCCGAGGTAGTGGATGCCGTCAGTTTCGGGCTTGAACCAGCCTTCGACCTGCACGGGGCGGGTGGTGGAGATTTCGGTTGGGGACGCTACGGTCGAACTCAGGCCATCGGCGTCGTTATATTCGCCCATTTTCAGTTCGAGAGTGTGAATGCCGTAACCGCCAAAGAGCGAGGCGTCGACCGAAACGTGGTAATATTTGCCGGCTTCGAGATTCAGCGCGCGGGTAATGAGCCAGTCGTCGCTCTGAACAACGTTGATCGGATACATCAGGTAGGCGCATTTGCTGTATTGGCGCTCTCCGTTTTCCGACGTGCCGTTGTAGTTATAATAGCCCCAACTGCGGTCAGTGCCGCTGGTGTTGTGGTCGCCGTCGGCGTTGATAACCTGGAAATTACGCGAGAACTGGCTGTGGGGGTCGTCGGTGGGATAATCGTCGAATACTTCGAGATAGGGCGGCTCGATAGGGTTGCGCTCGCCCAGACGGTGGCGCGTGGAGCCGTTGCTACCCTTCAGGGGAGCGGCCAAAGTGCCGGAGCCGGCTATCGGCTTTCCGCCTTGAATCACTCTGTGGCCCTGACTCAGCGGATTCTGAGCCATGGCGGCCGTAGGCAGGCCTGCGCAGCAGAGGGAGAGAATTGTGATAATTGATAGTTGTTTCATTTGAGTATAAGTTTTTTTGTTTCTTTGGCAGTTTTCAGGATGTAGATGCCCGGGGTTATCGCGGCCGGGTTGACCCGGCGTCCGCGAAGGTCGTATAGGGAGCCTTCAGCGGCATCGGGGTCGGACTCTATGGCGTTGATTGCCGAGTCGGAGCCGGTGGTTATGGCCACGGTTTCCGAGGGAGCCGAAATTACGCCGTCGGCATCGATTCCGCGAACGTAGAAGTAATATTCCGTTTCGGGGAGCAGAGAGGTTACAGTGGCCGAAGTGGCGTCAGAGCCGAGGGCAACTTCTGTCCAGTCGTCGAGCGGGGTGGCTTCGTCGGTGCCGCGATAGGTGATTTTTATGTCGTCGACGGCGAGTGTGCCCTTGTCGACGCGGTGGTAAATCAGCCTTATGGCCACGGTGCCTTCGGGAATCAGTTCGGCGGGAACAGCATAGGTTTCTCCGGCGTTTGTTGCGCCGGTGAGCTCAATGCGGTCAATTTCGGTCCACCGGCTGTTGGTCAGCGCCTCGACGGCGATGCTGCTCTGGCCCGACGGCGTGCGCTCACGATACCAGAACTCCACGGCAAGAACTTCGTTGGCAAGCAGCGGCGACTGGATGCGGGCATAGTCGGCGCCCATCGACAGGGCCGGAGCCGATTTGCCGTAATAGCCGTTGATGGAGAGGGTGGAGATGCAGTTGGTGGTCCAGCCGGCCGGCAGCGATTCGATGCCTCCGGCAAAGTCGGCCACCGCCATGCGGTCGTCGCCGCGGCGCATGGTCATCACTGTCAGGGCATAGTCAACGGCGCCATCCAGCGGAAGCCAGGAGGCGGTGAACGAGTCGGCGCCGTTGGCTACCGCGCCGGAAACGGTCGGAGCGGTGTAGGCAAACGACATTTCGGGAGTGGTCACTACGCAGGGGTCGGAATCCTCGCCTTCCACGCTGCCCGACACTCCGCGAACGGTGAATGAGTAGGTGGTGGAAGGTTCGAGTCCGGTAACTCTCACCGAGGTGCCTACAATGTTCAGGTCGTGGTAGATGCCAACGGGCGAGTTGTCGGCGCCGGAGGTGACGTTGACCACGTAGGCGGGCGACATCGGAATAGCATCCCACTGAGCGGTGAATGCCGTCGGAGTGAGGTCGGTGGCGTGGAGGCCGGTCACCTTTTCCAGAGAAGTTACGGCGCGACACACATCGAACGATACTATCCCGCCGGCTTCGATTATCGACGACAGCGGAGCGTTTGTGCGTTCCGCGCGCGAAGATAGCATGTTGGGGTAGCCGTCGTCTCTGATTCCGGTGTTATTGTTCGCTCCCGGAAAGGGGTCGCTTTCATAAGAACCCTGGCCGGTACGGCCGTCGGCGCAAACAATAATGGCATGGGAGGCTGAGCCGCCGGTGTTTACCTGATTGGCGTTCCAGTAGGAGCTTTTGTAGTTTACGCGCCATAGCAGCATTCCGTGGCCCGGGAGCGAAGCGTCCCAGCCCGTTTGCTGGCGGTTTTCCAGCAGGAAAAATTCGTCGGGGTCGGTCGTTGGTATGCGGTAGGCCTTGTTTGAGTCGCCGATGGGCGGCAGGCTGAGGGTTTGCGGAGCGTTTCCGATGGTTTCGGGTTCGAGCCAGTCGAGCAGCATGCGGTCCAGGGCGCTATAGGCCGCCGGGGTGCGCGATTCGTTGAGGTGGCAGCCGGTGTCCATAACGTCCCATATGCCGGGCGAGTTATTGCCGGCGTAGTTAACGTCGTATAAATCGGGCAGGCCGAGCACATGGCTGAACTCATGGCAAACGGTGCCGATTCCTTCGGTCTGGCGGGTAACGGTTTCGGTCAGCGCATCTTTCACATCGCGATACTCGTTGGAGCAGGCGTAATGGTTAAGGCTCACGCCGTCGAACATGAACTTCTGACCTGCGAGCAATTCCACGTCGGAAGCATGCTGCCAGATGCAGTCGTCGGGGTCGCCGCCGGTTGCGGCACCAGGGCCGGCGTAGAAGATGTAAACGTTGTCGATAACGCCGTCGGAGTCGCGGTCGTAGTTGGCAAAGTTTACTTCGCCATCGATTGCGCGGCAGGCTTCTTCAACCATCTCCCAAGAGTTGAGCTCGTTGATGTAGTGGGTCACGTCTTTGGCCAGCATAACGGGGCCGAACACGTCGAAAGTCAGATCGAAAACGCCGTTGGAGCTGTCGAGGAAATATTGGCGCACGGAGCCGGTGGCGCCGTCGTGGGTATAGTTGTCGGCGTTGAGCAGGCGGTTGAAAAGGTTGCGCGGATCCTGCGACTGAAAGCGTCGGCCTTCGGGGTGCTTGCCGGTTTCGGGGAATTCAACGAGGATGGCTATGGCTCGCTGCGAGCCGTGGCAGGGAAACTTCGTGGGGTCGCCGAGCAGGCGCCGTTGCGCAGCGCGGCGTCGGCTGGCCGATGCCGAGGCGCGGAACGCTTCGGCATCGAACACGGCGCCGGGACGGAGCAGTCCGGCCTCGTCGCGGACCAGCAGGGAGGTGGCGGCAACATCGGTGACGGCATGGTAATGCTCGTCGCCATGGACCAGAACTTCCATGAATCCGCCGCGGCCATCGCTCATCATGACAGGCTTGGGCGAGGCGGGCATTGCGCCGCCGGAAAATGCCACGAAAGCAGCGGCTGTGACAGTCGCTGCTTTCTTTAAAATACCAATGAATTTGGGGGTCATTTCATAAGATTGGTTATCAGTTGGTTATCGAACGATTACCTTGGCCACCGAACCACCGGCACGCACAACGTAGACTCCGGCGGAGGCCACGGGGACGTCGACCGAGTCTTTGGCTTCGACGGTTGCCACGCGGGCACCGGCCATGTTGAAGATTTCGGCCTGCTCACCGATGCCGCCGCTGATGCGGATAAAGCCTTTATGGCCGGTTATGGTGAGCGTGTAGGTGGTCACGTTGTCGAGCGAGGAAACGGCGCTGATGGTAACCGAATCAGACAGGTGGGATTCACCCTTGTCCCAGATGGCGCTGACGCTGTAGGTGTATTCGGCACCTTCTTCAACGTCTGTGTCGGTAAAGGAGTTGTCGCCGATGGGTTCGGAGGTGATGCGTTTGCCGTCGCGATACACGTTGAATCCGTTCAGGTCGAGCTGAGTCTGAGCGCTGCCGGCGGGGATGTAGGTGATGTCGTCAACGAGCATTGCAAACATGTTGAACGACTTATGAACGATGGCGAAGTAGCGGGTGCCGGCGGGTACGCGGAACACGAACTCGGTCCAGGAGTCGGTGGTGTAGGGCACCTCAACGTTTTCGGCCAGCGGCTTGAAGTCGGCGATAGCAGTGGTTTTGTCGGAAACCATGAAGTCAAACAGCTCGGGAGCGTAGGCACCTAAGCCGGCGCGGGAATAGAAGCTGATAACCTGTTCGGCGCCGTTGAGTTCCGGCGAGATGAGCCAGTCGTCGGATTTGACTTGACGGTTGGTGCCGTCGGCGCTGACGGCCTGGAAGCTGGCAAGGAATTGAGAGCCCGAACGGCCTTCCCATGCGGTGTTGAACAGGTTGGCATCGGCGGGATTGAACACCATCCATGCCATGGGTTCACCGTTGTGGGGATAATCATATTGGCCCATGGTGTTGACAACTCTTACGGTATTGGCCTTGTCGCCGTCGTAGAGGGTCCAGTTGCCGAAATTGGTGATAGTGAAGGAGGCGTAGCTTTCGAAGGTTTCGGTGGTGCTCACGCCGGGAATCAGGCTCATGTCGGGGTCGGACCATGTGAGCGTGATGGCGCCGTCGGCATAGGAGCCTTTGAGGTCGCTGACGGTGGGATAGTCAGCGATTACAACGCGAACATAGGAGCGGCTCGAGGTGTTGTTGGCCACGTTCATATCGGCCGGGTAGTCGATTTCGGCATAGTAGGTGGCGCCTTCGGAGTCGGCTGCCGAGGGACGGTCTTTGGCGGTGAAAACGGTTTCGCTGTCGGCGGCGAGTGCTTTGCCGGCCATTTCAGCCATCAGTTCGTCGTTTTTGTAGAACTTAACCGTATAGTCGTTGGCAGCAACGGCCGTATTGCCGCAGTTGCGGATAATCATGGTCAGCGATGCCTCGGCGTTAACGTTGACTTTCACGGGGGTGCTGAAGGAAACGATGCCAAGGTCGTTGGGCTTCAGGTCAGATATGGTCAGGTTGTCGATTCGGGCTATGTCTTCGCCGGCAAGACCGGTGGCGGTGAATCCGAACTGAATGTATTTGCTGGAAAGGAAGTCGGTCAGGGGCACTTCCATGCGAATCCATTTGTTGACGTTTTCGGCGGCGATGTCGAGCGGCATGAGGACGCGCACGGGCTGGTCGTCGACGATGATTTCCAGATCGAACTGTTTAACCTGAGCGGTGTAGCGATAGTAGAATACCAGAGCGGGGGCTTCGGTGCCTTCGAGGGTTACGCGGGGCGAAAGCGCGCGCTTGCCAACGTTGTCGACCGTGTTGGTTATGCCGAAGAAGCCGCCGTCGGCGTCTTGCGAGCCGCCGCTCGAAGTCTGCCAGTAGCTTTGGCCGGTAACGGCGTCGGCGTCGGTGTTCTGGCCGCTCCATGTGCCGCCGCTCTTGGCGCCGTCGCTCCAGGAATCATGGACGGGCAGGGTCATTGCCGGGCCGTAATAGCAGGTGCTGGTGGTCCAGTTGGAGCTGTTGACGATGCTGCCGGTGCTGTTGCTGCCATAGACCGAGCCGGCGAATACATTCTGCGAGGTGACGTTGAAGGGGAGGCGGAAGGTATGGTTCGTTCCGCGGCCCAACACAATGTCGCCCGTCGAAACGCCCATTACCAGATAGTTGATTGAGTAAACGATTTCGTCGGTGTTGACGTAGCCGCCGTAGAAGCCGCGCTTGGCGTGGTCGAAGGTAACGTGCATCAAGCCGGGAGTTTCCAGGTCTTCCCAGATGCGCAGGTTGGTGGGACGTGCGGGATAGTCGGGGCCGCGCCAAACGTTGCATGCAGCGTATTTGCCTTCGCTTTCGGCGTTTGCGGCCGTTACGGTGTAATTATGGTAGCCGGTCGACACTTCGGTGTCGTCAACGAAGGTGATGGCGGCGCCGGGAGCCACGCCTTCGGTAATGGTGGCCAGGAGGGCGTTGTCGCGATAAACGCGGGCTTCCTTGAGTTCGGAGAGTTCGGAACCGTTGATGCACTTGTCGGGGAGAGTGAAGGTCAGAACTGCCGAAGTGGCCTGCGGTTCGGCGTTGAAATCGGCGGGAGCGGCGGGATAGGTGCCGTCAAGAGCGGTTACGCCTACTTCCAGAATGTTTACTCTGCGCGCAACGTGCGAGCAAATATGGATGCCGAAGTAGTAGTCGCCCGAAGTTTCGGGTTCAAACGAAACGTCGAAGCATTTCTGGCCAATGTTGTTGGGGTCAAGTTTTGTCGGGGCTATCAGTTCGGTTGAGAACGAGGCGGTGTCGGTAGGATTGGTGCCGACCTTGACTTCGATGGTTTCAATCAGCTGAGTGGCTTCGGCAATCATGTGGAAGGTGTAGGCCGCATCTTTTTCCATCTTGAACGGGCCGATCAGCAGATAGTCGTCGGCTTCTTTGTTTTCACCTATGAATGCGGCTACGCCATAGTTATTACCGTTGTAGGTCTTGGTTCCGTAGTCCCAGTAGATGCCGTCGTTGTTGGCATCGATAATCGGGTATTCAAGCAGCATGGCGGGGTCTTCGAACTTCTCGTTGAGCGGCATGCCGATGTATTTGCCGGCATATGCGCTGCGGGAGGTCACGGGTTTGCCCTCAATGTTGCCCGATTTGGGGAGGATGGTGTAGGAA
>CAMWSP010000007.1 GCA_947176935.1 uncultured Porphyromonadaceae bacterium
AGGGTGGTTGTGGGCTGCAGCAGGAAGGGGAAGTGGTGGGCTACGCCGAGGCGGGTGTAGGCGTAGCCTTCGCGGCCGTAGGGGGTGAGAGAGCCGTTGTCGTAGCCGCGCAGAGCAATGGTTTCGGTTGCGTACATCGAGGAACCCGACATGCCGTCGCCGCCAACGTAGAAGGTTTCGAACGGGGTTTTCAGATATTTGTTGTAGGAGCCGATGAGGCCGAAGTCGGCGCGGGTCATCAGAACCAGGGTGTATTTTTCGGTGAAGTTAATCAGCGGGGTGTAGGTTTTGGAGTGGAAGCGTATTTTCCAGTATTCAACCCATTTGTAGAGGTCCTGGCGGCTCTTTTCGGTGGTTTCGGCCGCGATGGCTGCCCAGTTGCGGCCGGGCATGAAGAGTGAGGCCGGGGGAGTAAGCTGGGCGTTGAGCTCGAACGAGGAGCCGGAGCGGGTAAACAGCGGGTTGTCAATGCTGTTGCGGGCCAGCGTCAGGCCGAGAACCAGCGAGTTGGAGGTGCCGTTCGAGAACTTGAATAGGTATTCCCAGTTCTTGAGCGAGTAGAAGTTATAGGTCAGGTCGGCGTTGAAGGTGAAATAGTCGTCGGGCCAGTTCAGGCGCTTGCCGAAGCCAACGGTGATGCCGGCCAGCTGGAGCACCTTGTTGGGGTCGTAGGCGTCCTGGTAGGCAGAGTAGCTGTCGCCGTATCCATAACCGAGGCCATAGCCGTAACCGTAGCCATATCCATAGCCGTAGGGGTCGTTGAGCACGTTTTTATTGAAGTAGGAGTTGGATATGCCGGTCTGGCGCGAGTAGTAGCCGGTAACGGAGAATGCGTTGGGTCGCTTGCCGCCGAACCAGGGGTCGAGGAACGAAATCTGGTAGGCCTGATAGTAGCGGGCGTTGGTCTGCACGGAGAGCGAGAAGGTCTGGCCGTCGCCCTGGGGAATGAGGCCCTTGTAGGTTTTGGGATGGAAGAGATTCTTGATGGAGAAGTTGGTGAATTTCAGGCCCACTTTGCCGATAAGGCCGGTCTGGCCCCAGCCGAGCGAGAGTTCGATCTGGTCGTTGGCTTTGGAGGTGAGGTTCCAGTTGATGTCGACCGTGCCGTCTTCCTGGTTGGGCTGCACGTCGGGCGACACCGATTCGGGGTCGAAGTGGCCCATCTGCATGATTTCGCGGGCCGAACGCATCAGAGCGTCGCGGTTGAAGAGTTCGCCGGGGCGGGTGCGCAGTTCGCGGCGCACAACTTTTTCATACAACCGGTCGTTGCCGTTGATGTTTACGGCGTTGATTCTTGCCTGCGGGCCTTCGATAACCTGCAGCTCCAGGTCAATGGAGTCGCCTTCGATGTGGCGGTCAATGGGGTTGATGTCGGCAAAGATGTAGCCGTTGTTATAGTATGCGTTGCCGACTGCATCTTCATCTTCCTTGAGGCGTTTGCGCAGCTGCTTTTCGTTGTAGACGCCGCCGGGTTTGATGTCGAGAACGTCTTGCAGGCGGTCGGCGTTATAAACCGTGTTGCCCACCCAGTTGATGGAGCGGAGGTAGTATTTCTTGCCTTCCTCGATGTTGATGTAGATGTCGACCTTGCCGTTTTCGTTGGGTACAACGCTGTCGGCCACGATGATTGCGTCGCGGTAGCCGTGTTCGTTATATTTTTCAAGGATTTTCTCGAGGTCTTCCTCATAGTCGGCCTCGGTGAATTTTTTCTGCGAAAAGAGTTTCAGAAGGTCCTTGTTGATGTTGGTTTTCTTCATTGCGTTGCGCAGCTGGCGGTCGGTAAACACTTCGTTGCCGGTGAAGTTTATGGAGTTAACTTTCACCTTGTTGCTGCGGTCCACGATGATTTTCACGTCCTGCTCGTTGGGCGCGTCGAGAACGTCGGTGAGCACTATTTTGACGTCGGCGTTGTTATAGCCTTTCTCCTTATAGTAGTCCTTGATGGCCTTGGTGACTACGTCGACGGTGTTTTGCGTCATTTGGTCGCCACGGTTCAGGTGAAGGCGTGTTTCCATGTCTTCGCGTTCGTTCTTTTTCATGCCGCGGTATTCAACGGAGTGGATTCGCGGCTGCTGGCGCAGGTCGTAGACGAGCCATGCCTGGTTGCCAACGGTTTTGGCAACACGGATTTTTACCTGCGAGAACAGTTTCTGATTCATCAGGCGTTTGGCGGCATTGGTCAGCTCGGTGCCGGGAATTTCAATGCGCTCGCCAACTGACAGGCCGGCGTAGTCCTGGATGATTTGCGGGCTAAAGTTGGGCGCGCCAGTCACTTCGATGCCGGCAATGGTGTAGGTGCGGGGTATGGAACCGTAGATTACCTTGGGGTTGCTGACGGTGTCTCTTTGAGCCTGCGCGAATGCGGGCACCGCGCAAATCATGGCGGCGAGCAGAATCAGGGGTTTGATGGTTGAAGAAAGTCGCATTTGTTTGTGGGAATTCAAATGGCGTTGCCTTTGTCGGTTGATGAGGTTACTTGGTCGCCGGTGAGGCCGAAGCGTCGCTGGCGGTTCTGGAAGGTTAGCAGGGCATCGGCAAAGGCTTCTTTGTCGAAGTCGGGCCAGAAGGCACCGGTGAAATATAATTCGCTGTAGGCCAGTTGCCAAAGCAGATAGTTTGATATGCGGAAATCGCCGCCGGTGCGTATGAGCAGGTCGGGGTCGGGAATGTCCGGCCGGGCCATTTCGGCGGCAAGGGTTTCGGGTGTTATGTCGGCGGGATTGAGCAGGCCGTCGGCGGCTTTGCGGGCCAGTCGCCGTGCGGCTTCGGTTATTTCCCAGCGTGCGGAGTAGGAGATTGCCAGGTTGAGAATCAGGCCGTTGCAGTGTGCGGTGTCGGCCATGCAGCCCTGGAGTCGCTCGAGGGTTTCGGCCGGCAGGCGGTCGAGATCGCCCATGATGGTGAGGCGCACGTTGTTTTTAATCAGGTCGGGAGTTTCGCGTGCTATCGCTATGCCGACGAGGGTCATCAGCGCGTCGACTTCGGCCTGCGGACGGTTCCAGTTTTCGGTGGAGAAAGTGTAGAGTGTGAGGTATTTAACTCCCAGTTCCGAAGCGGCTTCTGTTATGAGGCGCACGGTGTCGACTCCGCGCACATGGCCTTCGGAGCGATCAAGGCCCCGCTGTTTGGCCCAGCGGCCGTTACCGTCCATGATAACAGCGACATGGGTGGGTATTCGTCGGGGGTCGAGTTGTGCTGCTTTCTCGGGAAATGACATATATTTTGTGGGTTATTTAGTCTATTTTTGGGGTTATTTTGTCTATTTTTTGGTTCATTTTAGTCTTTATAGTGGCACGTTTCACACCGTTTGCCGAATTCGTAGGTGAGAGATACGAGGAGGGCCGAGTGCCAGTCGGTGTTTTTTATGAAGTCGCTTTTGATTCCCTGCAGGTCGGAGATGTTGCCGTCGAGTCCGTCGCCGAAGGTTTTTGCCATTGAAAATTCCGCGGCGAGGTTGAGGCGTTCGCGCAGTTTGAATTTCATGCCTACGGCGAGCGGGATTTCCAGCGCGCCGCTGGTTTTGCCGCCCGACGCCGAGAGGACGCCACCGATGCCTGCGGCGATGTAGGGGGTCCAGCGTTTGAGGCGTTTGAAGGTTTCGCCGATGCCGTAGGGGAGGAAGTTGAATTCGCCGCGCACATCGAGCGAGTAGATTTGGGAGGTGAAGGAGTAGTCGGCGAGTCCGGGGAATTTGTTTTTGAATTGAGCGGAGTTGCCTTTGAGTCCGGCGGTGGTTACTGCGGTGCGCAGCGCCCAGCGGGTGTCGAACAGGTAGCGGAAGCCGATTTGCGCGGCGAAGCCCGGGTTGCGGAACATGTTGACCTGGTTTACGTCGCCGAGATAGCCGCTCATGCCCACTCCGGCGCCGAGGTCGAATTTATAGCTTTCGTCCTGCGCGTGCGCGCCGAAAGCCGATGCGGCAGTCAGGAGCAGCATCAGACATAGGCGAGTGTGGCGCAGGAGGGTTTTCATTGTGGTTTATTGCAGCGGTTTGAAGGTTAGTCGGTTGAGCACTCCGATCCAGGTTTCGTTGAACAGGCCGCCATAGGTTCCGTAGCCGCCGATGAGGTGGATATAGGGAGCGTCCCACGAGGTTATGGGGCGGATGGCGCGGGAGGTGAGGGTTTCTTCAACCAGCAGCACCGAGGGATAGATTCGCGGAGCGATTTCTGCGGGCAGCTGCAGGCTTTCGGAGCCTTCGAGCCAGTTGACGCCGTTGTCGAGCGAGATGTAGACCGTTTTGTTGAAGGAGCCGTCGGCGAGTTTGCCGCCCATGGCAATCCACATGCTCTGCCTCGATGAGAGGAAGTTCTGGGTGTTTACGCGGAAGGTGAAGTAGGGGAAGAGGGTCATGCCTTCGGCGGCGGGGAGCTGGCGTGCGCCCAGATATCCGCTCAGGCGCATCCATTTGGCGCCGTCGAAGCCCCAGGCGTCGCAGCTGAGGTTGCCGTCGGCGTTGACGCCGCCGATGAAGAGGGCCTGCGGGCTGATTGCCCAGTCGTTGGTGAAGGTCCACATCCGCGAGGTGCCGGTTACGGGCATTCCTTCGGGTATTTCGCCGCTGTTGCCGGCGGGGTAGTCAATCCATTTGCCATCCTTGACGCCGATGATGCGGTCGCCGTAGGCGCCGTAGATGTGGCTCCAGCCGGTGGTTGCCTCGCTCCAGTTTTGAGCGTCGGTTGAGCTGACTATGGCGCCGGCCGAGGTGAGCATGTAGAGCGCCGATTCGGCAGCGGTCAGCGAGTTTATTTTTGCGTCGGCAGGAAAGTCGACGGTCAGGGGCGACCAGTTTTCGGCGTCGGTCGAGGTGAATGCCAAAGCGTCGTGAGTGTTGTTGCGGGCAAGGCAGATGTAGGAGCCTTTGAATTCAACCGTTTGCTGCTCCACCAGGCCGGGGTCGGGGAGTTTGCCGCCATTGAGGTCCCATTGGAGCGAGTCGGGGTTTACGGTGTGGACGTTGACCTTGACGCCATAGGTGCGCTCGCGCGAGCCGTCGGGGGAAGTTACGCGCAGCCAGATGCCGTCCTTGCCGGTGAAGTTGATGGAGTCAGACGGAGTTACGGTGACCATGGAGCCGTCGGTGAGCGACGGCATGACTATGGATACTTCAGATTCGCCTTTGGTGGTGATGTTTGCAACGAGCTTGCGCACGTCGGTTCCCCAGGGCAGGGAGTCGGCGTTATAGATTTCGCCTTTGACCTGGTCGATGGAGAAAAACACCTTGTTGAGGTTCTTCATTACTTTGGTGTTGGCCTTAATCGAGAAGCCGGTCACCATGGTGCTGGTGCTGGTAATAGTGCCGGCGTAGGCCTGCTCTTCTTCTTCGGTTTTATTACACGAAGTCAGCCCGGCTCCGGCGGCCAAAGCGAGTATGATGAACTTTGAAATTGGTTTATTCATTCTTGAGAAGCTATAATTATCAACGTGCAAATTTAGTAATTATAGTTCAAACCGCAACGAAATTTCATATTTTTAACCAAATTACGCCAAAACTCAGATTACTGTTAACATGGTTCGGGTATGCATCATCAAGCTGCGATGCATACCCGAGCAGGTTATAGCTGAAGTTTTCGGACGGTTATTTTACGATGACTTTCTGCTTATCCTTTCCCTGGCGAACGATGTAGATGCCGGGTGTAAGGCCACTCATGGAGGTGCCTGTTTTTATGCCGGACAGTGTATAAATTTCGCACGGTTCGTTTGCATCGTGGCCGTCGGCATTGATTTCTTTGATATCGTTGAAATCGAATGCTTCAATGTTTTTGAACATATACCATGGTTCGATCAGCTTGCATTTTTCTACAGCGCTTGCCGGTACATAAAGGGTTGCATCTTCCGGGCAATCAAGGAAGTTGTCGTATGAACGCTCCAATGGTTCTTCACAGTTGTAGTAAACAGACTTCAGGCTACCACACTTGTAGAATATAAATTCTCCCATCTCTGCAATCGAGGCGGGTAACGTAACTGAGTTCAGTTTGCTGCAATACATAAAGGCACATGAGCCTATCTCGGTAACGTTCGGTGGTATTACTATTGATTCCAGACTGCTGCAGCCTTCAAACGTACAGTTCTCTATTATTGTGAGGTGTTCGGGTAATGTTGCCGAAACCAGACTGCTGCAATAGCTGAACGCGCAATAGCCGATCTTGGTTACGGCAGCCGGTATGTCAGCTCTTGTCATGGCCGTGCAGCCTTCGAATGCATGGTCTTCAATAGTAGTAATAGTTGCCGGCATTGTAACTGATGTCAAGTTGCTGCATTGGTAGAATGCCTTCTTTCCGATGTGGGTTACCTTGTATGTTTTTTCTCCATCTTGAATCTGATCGGGTATGGTGATGTCGCCGGTGAGCCCTGCTGTATTGCTGCCGGGCACGACGCGACAGTTTTTTAACGCTTCGCTAATTATGGAGTAAGTTAGAGTTTGTCCTTCGTAGGTGTATTCAAAGTCGCGAGCCAGTGTTGTGAGTGCTAATTGCGCTCCAATGAATAAGAGAAGTAATCTTTTCACACTTGTGACGATTTTAAACGGTTTGTTATCGCTCGCAAAGATAGCATAATATTCTGAAAATAAAAAATTTGTATTGATAATTTTTAGTAGATACTTCGCATGGATAAAAACCCATCAAAGTCGCGGAGCGACGAGCTCGTGGTTAGCCGGGTACGACCAACGGGAGTGCCCGGATTGGGACGGGACGGACAAGGAGATGAGTCGCGGAGCGATGATGTTGTGATTCCTGACAAAGCCATCGCTCCGCGACTCTCGAATGGGGCGGATCACCCACCGGGCACTCCCTGCGGTCATGCCCGGCTAACCACTACCCCGTCGCTCCGCGACTATGACATCGCGCACGGCCGCCGCCTCGAGGGCTTGGCCGTGAAAAATATATGTTGACCCCAAGGCACATTTGCAAAAAGAGACCCGGGCCGCGGGGGCGGTCGGGTCGATGGAGAAGGTTATCGGATTGATTGATGTTGACCTTTTATGAAAGCCTGAAATGCCTTCTCTTTGGCTATAAAACATCGGCGGTGCGCAAAAGGTTCACGCCAAAGGGCAGGTTCAGCTTGAGCGGGGCTTCGACGCCGGGTTCGTCGAGCACCAGGGGCGAGCGCTCCACACGGAGTTCATCGACCAGACCGGCTTCGATAAAGGCGCGCTGCAGCGTAGGGCCGCCTTCGATCAGCACCGAGCTGATGCCGCCGGCATAGAGCTCGCGCAGCTGAGCGAGCAGGTCGCCGCGCCGGAATTCCACGCGCTGCGGGTCGCGTCCGCCCGGAAAGCAGCGCGAGTCGAGCCGCGGACGGTCGAGTTCGGCGGTTCGGCGGCCAACGGCTATGGCGTCGAAAGTGGAGCGATAGCGGTGGGCGGCAATCTGACTTTCGGGAGTGGAGATGCGCAAGGGTGGGGTAGAGGCGTCGCTGCGCAGGCGGTCGACGAGGCCATTGGCGGTTTCGGCCCATTTCAGCGCCACGAACGGACGGCCCAGGGTGTGGGCGGTGAAGAAGCGGCGGTTCAGCTCGCGGCAAGCCTCGGAGATTTCGCCGTCGAGCACGGTTACTTCAACTCCGGCCTCGCGGAGCATTTCGATTCCACGCCCCTGCACTTTTGCAAAGGGGTCGATGCAGCCGACCACGACCCTCGGAATCTGCCGGTCGATAATCAGTTTGGAGCAGGGCGGAGTCTTGCCCCAATGGGAGCATGGCTCAAGGCTGACGTAGATTGTAGAGTCGGTGATGTCGTTGCCTCGGGCATCGGCGTTGGCCACGGCGTTGACCTCGGCATGGGCCTGCCCGCAGCGCCGGTGGTAGCCTTCGCCGAGGATTGCGCCGTTGGAGTCAACGATGACGGCTCCGACCATAGGGTTGGGGTGGGCGCCTATTTCGCCCATGCGCGCCAGCTCAAGACAGCGGCGCATGTAGAATTCATGAGTTTTCATCGGCCGGTTGGTGTAGGGTTTCAAACAGGGTTTGGGCTTTGGCCGCTCCTATAAGCTCGGTGAGTTGCGCGAGCGAGGCCGACTTTATGCGTGCTACCGAGCGGAACTTTTTGAGCAGCAGCTCTTTAGTTTTCGGCCCTATGCCCGGAATTGAGTCTAAGGCGCTGACAGTCTGGCCTTTGGAGCGGCGGTTGCGGTGGAATGTTATGCCGAATCGGTGGGCCTCGTCGCGCAAGTGCTGGATTACGCGCAACGACTCGGAATTTTTGTCGATATAGAGCGGAATCGAGTCGCCGGGGAAATAGATTTCCTCAAGGCGTTTCGCTATGCCGACTATCGGTATCTCTCCGCGCAGGCCGATAGAGTCGAGGGCCTCCACTGCCGCAGAGAGCTGGCCCTTGCCGCCGTCGACCACTATGAGCTGCGGCAAATCGTCGGGCGCTTCCTGAAGCAGGCGGGTGTAGCGTCGGGTGATGATTTCGCGCATGGAGGCGAAATCGTCGGGGCCTTCGACCGTTTCGATGCAGAAGTGGCGATAGTCCTTTTTGGCCGGTTTGGCGTTGCGGAACACCACGCACGATGCCACGGGATTCGTGCCTTGTATGTTCGAGTTATCGAAGCACTCGATATGGCGCGGCAGCTCGGGCAGGCGGAAGTCCTCTTTCATTCGCGTCAGAATTCGCATTACCCTCTGCTCCGGATTCAACTTTTCGGCGCGGGCCTGAGCTTCCGCGCGGGCCTGGGCGGCGTTTTTGCGCGACACGTCGAGGAGCTTGGCGCGGTCGCCGCGCTGCGGAATAACGAAAGTTACTCCCGGCAGTTCGGTTTCCGGCATTATGCCGACCACCACCTCGCTCATGTCGGCGTTGAACTGCTGCTGTATTTCATTGATTGCCAGCGATAAAAGCGCGGCCGGCTCCTCCTCCATAGAGCGGGTGTAGTGGAGGGTCAACGACCGCACAACGGCGCCGCGCCGTACATGCATATAGTTGATATATACGTCTTTATCGCCTTCGTCCGATATACCGAAAACGTCTATCTGGTCCAGGACCTGGCTGATAATTACCGACTTGGACTGATAGCGGTCGATGAGGTCATATTTCTTTTTCAGCTCGTATGCTTCCTCGAATTTCATATCCTCGGCCAGACGCTCCATTTCGGTTCGCAGATGGTTGAGCAGGGTGCCCGTTTCGCCGCGCAGAATCAGCTTGACGCGTTCGATATTCTCGATGTATTCCTCACGGTTTACCATCCCCACACAGCAGCCTCCGCATTTCTTCATGTGGTATTCCAGACAGAGCCGTCCTTTTTGCTTGCGCAGGAATTCCGGCGTTATGGCGTGGCGGCAGTTGCGGATAGGGTAGAGCTCATGGATGAGATTGAGCACCGCTTTGGCCGATGCCGAATCAGTGTACGGCCCAAAGTATTTCGAGCCGTCCTTTATTCGTTCGCGCGTCATGAACACTCGCGGGAAATATTCGTTGGTGACCACAATCCAGGGGTAAGATTTGTCGTCTTTCAGGAGCACATTATAGCGAGGCTTGTACTCCTTAATCATCGAATTCTCGAGGTTCAGGGCGTCCTGTTCGGTGGGCACCACAATATAGCTCACGTCGGCTATGGCCCGCACGAGCAGGTTGGTTCTGACGCGGTCGTGGGTGCGGTTGAAGTAAGAGCTTACGCGGCGTTTGAGGTTTACGGCCTTACCGACGTAGATAACCGTACCCTCGGCGTCATAGTAAGTGTAGACGCCGGGGGTAGTTGGCATGAGCGCGATTTTTTCGCGCAGTTCGGGAGATTTTTCGTGAATCGGCAAAGAGGGAATCAGTAGGTTATCAGCGAGGTGACCTCGGCGTCGGCGGGCAGACGGTCGCGGCCATTGAGAGCGGTCAGCTCGATGATGAAATTGATGTAGATTTTTTTCGGGTTCATGGATTTTATGAGCTCGTAGGCAGCGGCCATGGTGCCGCCGGTGGCGAGCACGTCGTCGTGGATAACCACGATATCGTCGGGCGTGATAGCGTCGGCATGAACCTCGATGGTGTCGGTGCCGTATTCCTTTTCATAGGTAGCCTTGATAGTGTCGGCGGGGAGCTTGCCCGGTTTGCGGCAGGGCACGAAGCCGGCGCCCAGTTCGAATGCCAGAATCGAGCCTCCGATGAAGCCGCGGCTTTCGATGCCGACTACTTTGGTGACGCCCTTGTCGCGGTAGAGTTGGCCGAGGTCCCAGCCGATAATGTGGAGAGCGCGGGGGTCCTTGAATGCGGTTGTGAGGTCCTTGAAGAGAACGCCCTTGGTGGGGAAGTCCTCAACGTCGCGAATGTGTTTCTTGATGTATTCCATACGTTGTAGTGTAAATTGTTAAATAATTGAATTAGCGGGGATTGGATATGTTTCACGTGAAACATTTATTTACCAAGCATGAGCAGGAGCACGTTGATATCGGCCGGAGAGACGCCCGGGATGCGGCTTGCGTGGCCGACGGTTTGGGGGCGTATGGCGGCGAGCTTCTGGCGGGCTTCGGTGGACAGGGCGGTTATTTGCGAATAGTCGAGTTTATCGCCCAGAGTGATGTGGTCAATGCGGGTCATTCGCTCGGCCAGCTGGCGTTCGCGGTCGATATAGCCGGCATATTTCAGGCGGATTTCAACGGCCTGGCGAACCTCTTCGGGGAAGTTGGCAATGTCGGGAATCAGAGAGGCGAGAGTGTCGATTGTCATGCCCGGACGCAGCAGGATGTCGGCCGCCTTGGTTGACTGGCGGGCGTCGGCCGACCCTATGGCGGTTAGTAGCGGGTTTACCGCCTCGGGGCGCAGCGAGACGCGGCGCAGCAGGTCGGTGAGGGCCTCGATTCGGCTCTCCTTGGTGCGGAGCAGCTCCAGGCGCCGGTCCGATGCGAGACCGGCGGACCGGCCTATGGGGGTCAGGCGGCTGTCGGCATCGTCCTGGCGGAGCAGGATGCGATATTCGGCGCGCGAGGTGAACATGCGGTAGGGCTCGTCGACCCCTTTGGTCACCAGGTCGTCGATGAGCACTCCGATGTAGGCTTGGTCACGACCGAGAGTGAGCGGTTCGGTTCCGCGCACCGAAGCGGCGGCGTTGATGCCGGCAATCAGGCCCTGGCCGGCGGCTTCCTCATAGCCGGTGGTGCCATTGATTTGTCCGGCGAAAAAGAGGCCGCGAATCAGGCGCGTTTCCAGAGTGTGGAAAAGCTGCGTGGGGGGGAAGAAGTCGTATTCGATAGCGTAGCCGGGGCGGAGAATCTGGGCGTTGCGCAGCGCGGGGATGGTTTGGAGCGCGCGCATCTGAACATTGAACGGCAGGGATGATGAAAAGCCGTTCAGATAATATTCAGTGGAGGTTTCGCCTTCGGGCTCGAGGAAAAGATGGTGTTCGTCTTTATCGGCAAAGGTTACTATCTTGGTTTCGATGCTGGGGCAATAGCGCGGGCCGATGCTTTGAATCTGGCCGTTATAGAGCGGCGAATCGGGCAGGCCCTCGCGCAGAACGGCGTGCGTTTCCGGGTTTGTTTTGGTGGCCCAGCAAGGGAGCTGGCGCAGAATCCGGCGGCTTTCGGGGAGGAAAGAGAACTTATCGGCCGTTTCGTCGCCATCCTGCCGCTCGCAGAGCGAGAAATCGATGGTGCGTGCGTCGAGTCGCACGGGAGTTCCCGTTTTCATTCTGTCGGCCTCGAATCCGAGGGTGCGCAGCTGTTCGGTCAGTCCGGTGGAGTAGGGTTCAGACACGCGGCCGCCGCGGATTTGGGCTCGCCCGACGTGCATCAGGCCATTAAGGAAAGTGCCGTTGGTCAGAATTACCGCTTTGGCGCGGAAACTTACGCCCCAGGCGGTTTTTACGCCCGCTGCGGTGCCGTTTTCCACTATCAGTTCGGTTGCCGAGTCCTGCCAGAGATAGAGATTCGGCGTGGATTCCAGCTCGCGGCGCCATGCGGCGCTGAACGCCATGCGGTCTGCCTGGGCGCGCGGGCTCCACATTGCCGGGCCTTTGGAGCGATTGAGCATTCGGAACTGCAGCGATGCGGCGTCGGTTATCAGGCCCATGGCGCCGCCGAGGGCGTCGATTTCGCGAACGATCTGGCCTTTGGCTATGCCTCCGACGGCGGGATTGCAGCTCATCTGGGCCACTTTGTTGAGGTCCATGGTTATCAGGAGCGTTTCGCAGCCGCAGATTGCGGCGGAGCGAGCCGCTTCGCAACCGGCATGGCCGGCGCCTACAACTATGACGTCGAAGTTGAATTTCATAGCATTTCAGAGAGTAGTTCGAGCGCTTGGTCTTCGTGTCGCTCCATTATTTCGCGTTCGCCGGGGCCTTTGTCGTTGATTCCGCAGAGGTGGAGGAGTCCATGGGCCAGCACTCGGTGGAGTTCGCGCACGGGGTTCTGGCCGAATTGCTCGGCGTTGGTGGCGACGGTTTCGAGCGAAATGTAGATGTCGCCGCTGACCATTCCGCGTTTGGAGTAGTCGAAGGTGATGATGTCGGTGAAGTAGTCGTGGTTCAGGAATTGGCGGTTGACCCGGAGTATGCCTTCATCGTCGGTGAGGATGTAGGTCAGCGTTCCGGGAATTTTTCCGTGGGCCCTGGCCACTTTGTCCAGCCAGGGCTCTGCAATTTCCTTGACAATAACGTCGGGGAACTCCACATTTTCGGTTAACCATCTGATATTCATATGGATAGGTGTTGGTTAGGGCATAAAGCCACATTTTAAGCAGCCCAAAGTTACGGAATTTTTCTGACAAAAAATACGGTTACGACAAAAACATTCGCAACTCACTAAAAAGCAGTGAGTTGCGAACCAATATGCGCGGTTTTGAGCCGCTGAGAATGAGTTTTTTGCCTTGAGTTGGCCGGCTGGCGGCGATTTTCGGTGCGGAAAACGGCCTGAATTTTACTTTCCGTGTTTCAAAACGGCGAGGGCGGCGCGATAGTCGGGCTCATGGGTGATTTCGGGCACGAGCTCGCGATAGATGATTTTGAGTTCCGGGTCGTAGATGATGACCGCGCGGGTGAGCAGGCCGGCCAGCGGACCATCGACGAGCTCAAGGCCATATTTCTGACCGAAGAGCGGCGAGCGGAATGCCGAGGCCACGGTCAGGTTCTGAATGCCCTCGGCGGTGCAGAAGCGCTTGGCGGCGAACGGAAGGTCCATGCTGACGCAAACAACCGCAACATCGGGCAGCTCGGAGGCCTCCTTGTTGAACCGGCGAACCGATGCGGCGCAGACCTCGGTGTCGAGGCTGGGGAAGATGTTCAGCACAACGGTTTTTCCGAAGAAGTCGTTGCAGCGGATGTCGCGCAGGTTAGAGTCGACGAGGTTGAAGCAAGGAGCTTTGTCGCCGGGCTCGGGGACGAGGCCGTAGGTGTGGCAGGGAGTGCCCTGAAAATAAACTGTTTCCATAAATATCGAGATTAAGAGTTAGAGTTGCGGCAGTTAATGCTATTTGGCGTTAATCAACATTTGCATAACGTCTGTTTGCAGCGTTTGGTTCAGGCCGATAACGAGGTTGGTTATGCGGCCCCGGGGATTGCACACCAGAATCACCGGCAGGGCGGCCACTCCGCAGTCGGCGGCCAGGGGAGCGGCGCCGGTGATGGCCGTTTCGCCATCGCGCAGGGGGGAGAGCAGGGATGCGGCCGATTCGGGGTTCTTGCTGACCGCGGCCCAGAGGATTTCGGCGTTGACCGGCAGGCGGCCGACGGAGGCGCGCATGGCGCTTATGAGCTCCGGGGCGAGGGATGATTCGGGGTCGAAGAGAACGACGGCTGTGGGGGCTCTGAAGGGGTCTGAGGCCTGTCTGGCCAACCGGCCACCGTCGAGCCGGGGGAGGGAGAAGGAGGGCAGCGGCAGTCCGCGCATGTTTTCGATGGCGAACTGGCTTTCGCGGTACTTATTGAAGGCGTCGGGGAAGCGGGAATGCAGGAAATTTTCGGAGAGGGGGGCGGCGAGCGGCGCGAGGGAGTCGGGATAGGAATATTCGGCAACTACCTGCTGTCCGGCCACGGAGCCGGGGTTATAGTCGGCAGTGAACAGCAGCGGGCGCATGGTTTCGGAGTCGAACACCCAGATTATGTCGGAGCCGATTTCGCCCTGAGATTGCCAGGTTTCATGGTAGGTGAGGCGGTGGTTGACGGGGTCGAGAATCGTTCCGGAGACGACTACGGGGCGCTTGGCGCGGAGCCAGTCGGCAATGCGGGTGGGGAGGAGCGAGGCGAACTGGGCGGAGTTTTGGGCGGCGCCCTCGCCGGAAACCGTTTCGGGGTCCCACTGGCGGTGGAGCTCCTGGAGGCGATGGTTGCGGAAGTTGTAGAAGTCGCCGTTGAACCAGGAGGTGAAACCGCTCACGGGGCCTGAGGGCGACATTACGGACCACTCGATGAGGTAGCCGTCGGGGTCGGCGGGGTCCTGGGCGAGGTCGATGGTGTAGACAACGTCGTCTTGAGCCTGCGGAAGAGTTACGGAATAGGTTACACGGGCCCGATAGCCGGGCATCTTCGCCAGGGCATCGGCGTAATCACCGATGCCCTGAGCGGACATGTTGCCGCCCGACGCGGCCAGCAATAGCATTGAGGTGACGAATGAAAAAAATCTCATAAATAAATTGATGAATCTATAAGTTAAACGCCCGGAATCGCGGAAAGGTTCGGCCGGTCAGCCTTTTGAAGCCAAGCGGTCTTCGGCGGCGTTGGGCGCGGGCTGCCAGAAGCGCGAGCCCAGGAGGGCGTCGGGGAGATATTGCTGGGCCACCCAATGGCCGGGGAAGTCGTGGGGGTACTTATAGTCAGCGCCGTAGCCCATCTGCTTCATGAGCGAAGTGGGGGCGTTGCGCAAATGGAGCGGCACGGGCAGGTTGCCTGAGTTTTCCACTTCGGCCAGGGCGCTGCCAATGGCCATGTAGGCCGAATTGCTTTTTGGCGAGCGGGCCAGGTAAATCGTGCACTCGGCGAGCGGAATGCGCCCTTCGGGCCATCCGATTTTCTTGATTACGTCGAAAGTGGCGTTGGCCAGCAGCAGAGCGTTGGGGTTGGCCAGGCCGATATCTTCGGCGGCGAGAATTACCAGGCGTCGGGCAATGAATTCGGGGTCTTCGCCGCCGGCGACCATGCGTGCCAGCCAGTAAATGGCCGCGTCGGCATCGGAGCCGCGCACCGATTTGATGAAGGCGGAGATTATGTCGTAGTGCATCTCGCCGCCTTTGTCGTAGGCCGCGGGGTTTTCCTGAAGGCGCTCGGTTACGATTGCGTCGGAAATCACCAGGGGCTCGCCGGCGGGGGTTGACTGTTCGAGCAGGTCGAGAATGTTGAGGAGCTTGCGGGCGTCGCCTCCGGCAAAGCGGAAGAGGGCGTCGGTGCTTTCGATTTTGACGTTCATTTTCGACAGCACCTCGTCGCGCTCCAGCGCGTGGGAGAGGAGCGTTTGCAGTTCATCGGCCTCGAGGGGGCGCAGGGTGTAGACGCTGGCGCGGGACAGCAGCGGGCGAATGACTTCGAACGAGGGGTTTTCGGTCGTTGCGCCAATGAGGGTTATGATTCCGCTTTCGACGGCGCCGAGGAGAGAATCCTGCTGGCTTTTTGAGAAGCGGTGGATTTCGTCGATAAACAGAATGGGGCGCCCGCGGTTGAACATGGATTGGCTGTCGGCGCGGCAGCGGTCGATGACCTCGCGCACTTCCTTGACACCGGCGTTGACGGCGGAGAGCGTATAGAACGGCGAGTCGGTTGTGTTGGCAATGATGCGGGCCAGGGTTGTTTTGCCGACTCCGGGAGGGCCCCAGAGAATGAACGAGCTGACGCGCTGCTGCTCAATCATGCGGCGCAGAATAGAGCCGGGGCCCACGAGGTGGGTCTGGCCGATATAGTCATCGAGGGTTGCCGGGCGCATGCGTTCGGCTAAGGGTGCTTGCATAGGGTCAGGTCGGGGTTTAAGGTGAGGAGTCCGCGGTCGATCATGCGGCGGGCAGCGTTAACGACGAGTTCTTCGCGTATGTTCAGTTGCCGGGCAATTTCGCGCACGGTCAGTGAAGGGTTGTTTGAAAGCAGATGGAGAATGGAGTCGGGGAGCTCTACGGGGGGCTTGGAGCGCGGGGCGGACTGGCGGCAAACGTCGCAGCAGCCGCACCGGGGCGCATCGGTCTGGCCGAAGTAGCGGAGAATTGTCTGCGCCCGGCAATCGGAGTCGGCGAAGGCAAAGCGGGTCATGGCGTCGATGCGTTCGGCCATGCGTTGGCGGCGGTCGACGTAGATTCGGGCCGGGATTTCGATATGGCGCGTTTCGATGCGGCGCGAGGGGAAGTAGAGGTAGGGCTGCAGGCGGCGCGGAACGTAGTGGATAATATGGCGTCGGCTCAGTGCGAGCAGGGTCTGATAGAGCGTTTCGGGCGTGACGGAAAGGTGTGACGCAATGACCGTTTCAACAATGTTGAAATAGTCGGCGAAAATGCCCGGACAGTTGCGGAGCAGGTAGATCAGGACCTCATCTTCGAGCGGGGTCAGCTCCATGGAGTAGAGTTCGTCGCGGCGGCAGAGAACCATGACGCGGGCGCGGGCGTCGACATCGTCGACGTAGTCAACGTAGCCGCCGAGCGACAGCAGCTGGAGGGCGGCCTTTGCGGTGGCGGGCCAGAGCTTGCGGCGCACGCAGAATTCCTCGAGGTTGAAGTCGAAGACCTGATATTGCCCTTCGCCGAGGCAAAGGTCGATGTCAAGGCATACTTTTTCGTAGATTTCGGCTATGAGGGGTAGCGGCGGAAAGGCTTCCTCAAGGCGGCGGGCAAGCACACCGCGGTCGCGCGGAGAAACGATGCAGACGGCAAAGGAGGGGAGTCCGTCGCGCCCGGCGCGGCCGGCTTCCTGATAGTATTCTTCGAGGGAGGAGGGGAGGTCGTAGTGGATGACCACGCGCACGTCGGGCTTGTCGATGCCCATTCCGAAGGCGTTGGTGGCCACCATGACGCGCACTTGGGAGTCTTTCCAGCGCTGCTGGCGCTGCGATTTTTCCTCGGGGAGCAGGCCGGCATGGTAGGCTTCGGCCGAGATGCCGGCGGCGGCGAGAGCGCGGGCAATTTCGGCGGTTTTCTTGCGCGAGCGGACGTAGACTATTGCCGAGCCGGAGGTGTTGCGCAGAACCGTCAGCAGGCGTTCGGGCTTGTTGACGTCGCGGCGCACTATGTAGCTGATGTTGGGGCGCGCAAAGCTCATTTGGAAGCGTCGCGAGCCGGGGCGGAACTCAAGGTGGCGGCAAATGTCGTCGGCCACGCGGGGTGTTGCCGAGGCGGTTACGGCGAGCACCGGGACCTGCGGGAAGTAGCGGCGCAGCCCGGCGATGGCCAGATATGGCGGGCGGAAATCGTAGCCCCACTGCGAAATGCAGTGAGCTTCGTCGACCACCAGGAGCGAGACTTGCCAGGTTTTCAGTTCGCCGACGAAGCGCTCGTTTTGCAAGCGTTCGGGCGAGAGGTAGAGGAACTTGACTTTGCCGAGTTCGGCCTTCTGCATTGCCAGGCGCGCCTCGCGGGCGGTGAGGCCGGAATGGAGGTAGACGGCCGGAATGTCGTGGGCCCGCAGGTTGTCGACCTGGTCCTTCATCAGCGAGATGAGGGGGGTGACGACCACCGTGAGCCCCGGCAGGAGCAGGCCGGGGACCTGAAAAGTTATGCTTTTGCCGCCGCCTGTGGGCATCAGGGCGAGAGTGTCGGCGCCGCTCATGACGGAGTCGATGATTTCGGCCTGCAGGGGGCGGAATGAATCGTAGCCCCAATGGCGGCGCAGCGCGTCGACGGCTGAGGAATACGATGGCATCAGAGAATGATTTCCTTGACCAGCAGCTGGATGGGATAGCCGGCGGCGTGGTGCTTGTTTTCTTCGATGGTGTAGACTATGGTGAAGGGATTGCCCGAAGCGATAGCTTCGAACTTGTCGGCCATGTTGAAGGCGATTGCGTGGACAACGTGCTCGCTCACTCCGTTGGTGATGTCGAGCTTGATGTGCTCGCCGTTTTTGCCAACGATTTTGGAGGTTCCGGCGTTGCGGACGCCCGAGGTGCGGAAAACGGGTTTCTGGTTTCCGGGGCCGAAGGGGTAGAGCCGGCGCAGGAAGTGGAGCATGTCGAGGTTGATGTCGTCGAAACGCAGGTCGGCGTCGATTTCGTGGAGCGGCTTGAGCTGCGATTCGGAGATGTGGTTGGCAACGTATTCCTCAAACCGTTTGGCGAAGGCGGGGATGTTTTCGGGCTTCATCGACAGGCCCACGGCGTAGGTGTGGCCGCCGAAGTTTTCGAGCAGGTCCTCGCAAGATTCAACCGCCGAGTAGATGTCGAAGCCCTGGACCGAGCGCGACGAGCCGGAGGCCAGGCCGTTGGTCAGGGTCAGCACCACGGCGGGCTTATAGTAGACCTCGGTGAGGCGCGAGGCCACGATTCCGATGATGCCGCGGTGCCAGTCTTCGTTATACATGACGATGGACTTCTTGCTGTTGTTTTCGTCGGCATCGAGCAGAGCCTGGGCCTCTTCGGTGATTTGCTTGTCGAGTTCCTTGCGGTCGCGGTTGTACTGGTCGATTTCCAGCGCTTTGGCGCGCGCTTCGGCGGCGTCGCGGGCAACGAGCAGGTCAACCGCCTCTCGGCCCGACTGCATGCGCCCGGAGGCGTTGATTCGCGGTCCGATTTTGAAAATAACGTCGGAAAGGGTGATTTCCCGACCTGTCAGGCCGCAGATGCGCATAATGGCGCGCAGGCCCATGTTGGGGTTGGAGTTGAGGCGGCGCAGACCGTGGTAGGTCATGATGCGGTTTTCGCCAATCATCGGCACTATGTCGGCGGCGATGCTGACGGCCACCAGGTCGAGATAGTTCTCCAGGTCGCGCGTGGGCAGGCCGTTGCTTGCGGCAAAAGCCTGCATGAACTTGAAGCCCACGCCGCAGCCGCTGAGGTGGCGGAAGGGGTAGGTTGAGTCTTCGAGCTTGGGGTTGAGAATGGCCACTGCGTCGGGCAGTTCGGCGCCGGCCACGTGGTGGTCGCAGATAATGAAGTCGATGCCTTTGGTTTTGGCATAGGCAATCTCTTCGTTGGCCTTGATGCCGCAGTCGAGAATGATGATCAGCTTCACGTCGGCCTCGGCGGCAAGGTCAACCACATGGTTGGTTATGCCGTAGCCGTCGTCGTAGCGACCGGGGATGTAGTATTCAATGCTCGAATAGAATTGGAGCAGGTATTTGTAGACGAGCGCCACGGCGGTAGTGCCGTCGACGTCGTAGTCACCATAGACCAGAATTTTCTGCTTGGCACCCATAGCTTCGTTCAGTCGAGCCACCGCGGCGTGCATTCCGGGCATAAGGAATGGGTCGTGGAGGTCGGAAAGCTGCGGGGAGAAGAATTTTTGAGCCTCGTCGGGTGTATCTATGCCTCTATCGCGCAATATCTTAGCCATTACGGGGCTTTCGAAATAGCGTTCAGCGGCAGAGCGGCGAGCCTCAGAATAGTCAGCAGCCGGGCGGGAATGCGATTGGTCTGGTGTTAAAGGGTTCCATTTGTCGGTCATTTATGTTTATTTTTTATTATAATCAAAAGCAGGCCGAAATTGAAATAATTCAAAATCAGCAACATAGCCTGACCGAGAAGAGGGTAAAACAGGGAGAGAGCGGGCTATTGTCACTTCAAAGTTAACTAAAAGCGCTCACTCAGCCAAACAATTTAACTCAATTTATGAATTTTTTTCGCGGAAAGTTTGCATCATGTCGGCCAAGGTCATCGCGGCCATGGCTTCGACCACGGGAACGGCTCGCGGAAGCACGCAGGGGTCGTGGCGGCCTCGCGCATGGAGCGTGATTGGTTGGCCGGCGTCGTTGACCGTGTTGACGTCGCGCAGCAGCGTGGCCACCGGTTTGAAGGCGATTTTCATGTAGACGGGCATACCGTTGGATATTCCTCCCTGAATGCCGCCGGAGTGGTTGGTGGCGGTGGTTATATGGCAGAGGGCATCGACCGTGAATTCGTCGACCATTTCCGAGCCGCGGTGGCGACAGCCTTCAAAGCCCATTCCGAACTCCACGCCCTTGACTGCGGGAATCGACAGCATGGCGGCGCCCAGGCGGGCGTTGAGGCGGTCGAAAATCGGTTCGCCCAGGCCTGCGGGCAGCCCTTCGATGCGCAGGGCAATGACTCCGCCCAGGGTGTCGCCCTGAGCCTTGACCTCACTGATGAGCTGAATCATTTTTTCGGCGGCGCCGGAGTCGGGGCAGCGCACCGCGTTGCTTTCGGGGTCGCAGTCGGCCGTGCGGGCTTCAATGTCGGCAACGCTGTGGGTCCATGCTGCCAGCCGGATTCCTTGCTGCTCCAGCAGCTGGCGGCAGAATGCGCCGCCAACCACCCGCGCGGCGGTTTCGCGCGCCGATGCGCGCCCTCCGCCGCGATAGTCGCGTATGCCGTATTTCTGCTGATAGGTGAAGTCGGCGTGCGAGGGGCGGAACGCATGGGCCAGTTCGGAGTAGTCGGCCGAATGCTGGTTGGTGTTCTCGATAATGAAGCCTATGGGGGTGCCGGTGGTCACTCCGTCGAGCATACCCGAAAGGATTCTGACGCGGTCGGGCTCCCGGCGCGAGGTGGTTATCGCGCTTTGGCCGGGACGGCGGCGATCCAGCTCGGCCTGCACGCGCTGCAGGTCAATTTCAATCAGCGGCGGAAAGCCGTCGATAACGCCGCCCAGGGCGGGGCCGTGGCTTTCGCCGAAAGTTGTGAGGGTCAAGTTTTTACCGAAAGTGTTCATTGTGCGGTGAGGTCGGCGGTTTGAGCGTTGATAAAAGCGATTAGGTCGGCGGGATTGATTGCCAACTGCAGGCCGCGCACTCCTGCCGAAACATAGATGCGGTCGAAGTTGAGGGCCGAGGAGTGAACGAAGGTCGGAAACGGCTTTTTCATGCCTATGGGCGAGCAGCCGCCGCGGATATAGCCGGTCAGCGGCAGCAGTTCCTTCATCGGAATGAGGTCGGCCTTCTTCGCGCCGGCTACGCGGGCCGCTTTCTTGAGGTCGATTTCAGTGTTGCCGGGCACCACGCACACGAAGTGGCCGACACCGGTGCCGGCGAGCACGAGGGTTTTGAACACGCAGTTTATGTCTTCGCCCAGGGCTGCGGCAACGTGGCCGGCATCGAGATTATCGGGGTCGACGGCATAAGGAATCAGCTCAAAGGCGATTTTGGCATGCTCGAGCAGCCTCGCCGCATTGGTCTTAGCAATCTTCTTCATTGGGTTTGGCGACTACGCCGCGGCCGGTGCGGCCGTTGAGGGCGATTTTCAGGGGTTGGGGGAAGCGGACTATGCGCAGGGTGGGCGATTCGTAGATGGCGGGGAGCGAGTCGAGGTAGTCGACGTCGTAGTGGCCCGAATCGCCGTCGATGGTGAAGTAGCCGGCGCCTACGGAGGTGAGGTTCTGGAAAAAGTGGGTGCCCTGCGACGGTTCTATGCGGTAGCCGGGGAGCGATGATTCGACTATCAGGCGCGCGGCGCTGATTTGCGGCCACCTGACGGGGATGCCGAGGGCAGGATCGGATGAGCCCCAGCGCCCGGGGCCGATGAGCAGATAGGGCTCGCCGGATTCGAGATATTGGAGGTTGATTTTTTCGATTTCGCGGGCCACAGCGGGGTTATTGGCGGAGTTGAACGACTGCGGGCGCACGTAGATGACGGTTGACACGCCTTCGATGTTGCCGTTGCCCAGGGCGGTTGTGGAGGTCAGAATGGTCTGTTCGGGCGGCAGCTGCAGAACGCTTTCATCGCCAATCTCTTTTTTGTCGACTATGGGGCGAATCTGGAGCCAGTAGATGGTTCCGCTGTTGGGACCGTTGACTATTCCGGCGAATTCGATTTCCACGGGGCGGGCCATTTCGCGGGCGCCGGTTTCGAGCATGAATGCGGCGCCCTGAGCCAGCGGGAAGGAGCCGTGGTTGAGCATATTGGCAAAGGTGACCACCTTGCGGCCGGGGCCCTGGTCGGAGTCGATGATGCGTCCGTCGTCGAGGTTATAGGTCGAGACCATGAACTTCAGGGCGCCGCTGGCGGCCACTTCCTGCACGCGGAGCGAGCGCAGGTTGAAGCTGTCGTCGACCGTGAAGTCGGCGGGCGCCGAGTCGGTCATGTCGAGGGCGAGCATGCGGGTCTGGGTGTCGCGCAGGGCCAGGTCGAGAGTCGAGGTCTGGAGCACCTTGTTGGGGTGCTTGGGCGAGAAGCGCAGCGATGTTCCACCCTCCACAATGGTTTTGCCGAGGCCTACGGCCACCTGCACCACGCCGTCTTCGGCGCGTTCGTCGCCCAGCGGATAATAGTTGAGCGAGCGCCCAACGCCCGAAAAGCTCGGGAAGTAGAGGTTGGCATGGCGCACACCGACCACTTCCTGGATTATCACGGCCATTTTTTCCTGGTCGATAACGTTGGAGGTGGCCGTCATGTAGGCTTTGGAGTCGGCATAGAACACCGAGGCGTAGACGCCCTTGATGGCGTCGCAGAGCATGCGGAAGGTTTCTGCGCGCTGCTCGGCGCGGTTCTGAATCATGTAGGTGGCATAGACTCCGGCAAAGGGCTGATAGTGGGAGTCTTCGAGCAGCGACGACGAGCGCACGGCCAGCGGCTTGTCGACCACGTCGAGCAGCGCCAGGAGGTCGTCGGTCAGATGCTCGGGCAGCCGTGCCGCCAGGAAAGCCCGGAGAATCTCGCTGTCGGGGGCGGGGGAGAGGGCCAGCGGGTAGAGGCCGTTGTCGGCCATGAATTCGTCGAACAGGTCGGTGCAGAGCACCACGGTGCGCGGAATGGTTATGTTCACCTTGGTGCCGGCGACCGAGTCGGTTTCGGGATATTTCTTGATTATGGCGTCGATGAAAGCCAGGCCGCGCCCTTTGCCGCCCATGGAGCCCTTGCCTATGCGCGCAAAGTTGGAATAGCGGTCGAAGCGGTCTTTTTCGAACACCGCCACCACGCCTCGGTTTTTCATGCGCCGGTAGGAAACTATGGCGTCGAGAAAGAGCAGGCGCGCGGCCGGAACCTCGGCCAGCGATTTGGTGCGGTGGTTTTTGATGACCTCGGCAATGGCAAACATGGCGCGCGAATAGAGCCAGCGCGAAATGTCGTTGCGGCGGGCGTGGTAGTAGAGCGTCTTGTCGGGAATCTCCATCATTTTGTACTGGAGGTCCTTGAGCGACTTGATGCGCATGATTTCGGCGTCGGTGTCGGGGTCGCGCATGATGAAGTCGCCGAAACCGAAGTTGGCTCCGATGGCCTCGCCCAGGTCAACGGGGAGTTTCTTGGAGTTTTTGTCGAGGAAGATGCCGTTGAAGTGCGCAACGTGTTGGCGGTTGGCGGTTTCGGAACTTTCGACTATGATGGGGATGTAGGGGTCGTTGCTGCGGATGTATTCGGCCAGCGATATGCCTGCATGGGGGTCTTTTTGGCCGTTGCGCATGAAGGACACGTCGGTTATGACGCCCAGCATGTTGGCGCCGTATTTGCCATAAAGTTCCACCGCTTCCTCGTAGTTACGGGCCAGGATGACCTTGGGGCGTCCGCGCATGCGCAGCATTTTTTCATGGTCGTTGAGCGCTTCGGTTGAAAAATGAAGGCTCTGCTGCAGCAGGAACTTATAGAGATGCGGAAGCACCGATGAGTAGAACCTCACGGAGTCTTCGACCAGCATAATGGTCTGGACGCCTACGGTGTTGACGTCGTAGTCGGCGTTGAGCCGGTCTTCGAGCAGCTTGATGATGGCCAGAATCAGGTCCATGTTGCCGAGCCAGGAGAAAACATAGTCAACGTCGGCCAGGTCCTCGTCGGCCAGGCGCCGGCTCACCTCCTTGGAGAAGGGGGTCAGAACCACTATGGGAGTCCGGGGCGCGGCGCGTTTGATTTCGCGCAGGCCCGAGAAGGAGTCGGGAATAGAGGGCCCTGGCATAACGATTATGAGGTCGAACGTTTTGTCGGTCAGGGCTTCGAGGGCTTCGGCCGAGTCGTTGACGCGCGTTACGCGGGGAGGCGACGACAGGTTCAGGGCGTTATACTCGAAAAAGAGTTGTTCCTCCACACGGCCGTCTTCTTCCATGATGAAGGCATCGTAGGGCGACGCAACGAGCAGCACACTGTGGACCCGGCGCTGCATGAGCTGGCTGAAGGCAGTGTCGCGCAAGTAGAGGCGGGAGGAGGCGGGAGTGGTCATTTAGTCAGGGTTATGGCTTGGGGCTGTTGGGAGTGGATTGCGTTGAGCAGCTCGGAGGCGTTGGCTGAGGCCGGGTTTTGGATGAGTTCCGGAATGTTGAACGTTTTGGTAAACGTGCGGTAGAATTCAGGCTTTTTCTGCGGCAGGGCAAACGGTTTGGTGGCGCGTCCTGTCTGAGGGTCGAACGAGGCGATGAAGGGGCGGGCCCAAAGGCCGTCGAGGCGCTTGGAGGAGAAAACGAACCAGCGGCCCGACGAGCCCCAGCAGTGGTAGGAGTCGACCGCATCGGGGGAGTTGACTTCGCTGAGTTCGCGCCATTGGCCGGTACGGAGGTTGAGAATGCAGAGCTGGCTCTCGGGGTGCCAGATGGAGAAGTTGCCGTAGACCATGCGGGTGAACATCAGCCAGTTTCCGTCGGGGCTCACGCGGGGGAAGGAAACCGAGGCGGAGTCGGCCGCGGCGTCGTAGAGCGTGCGGAAGTTGGAGAATTGGCCGTTGGCGGGGTTGAAGTCGATGGCGCAGAGGTCGTAGTGGACCGAGTCGGCGTGTTGCTCAGCCATTTCGGGATAGCTGACGAATGCGCGGCAGAAGTAGAGGGTGCGGCCGTCGGGCGACCAGTTGGGGAAGGTTTCGATGGCGTGGGTGCCGGTCAGGGTGTCGGCCGAGTAGGCCTTGTGGTTCTCAACGTCGTAGACCATCAGGTCGGCGGCCTGGTCAATAACCTCGATTGGCTTTGAGCCGGCGGAGTGGAATGTCTGGCCTATCTGGTTGGCCGAAAAGGCTATGAAGCGGCCGTCGCGGCTCCAGGAAGGGTAGGTTGCGCCATGGTTCGCGCCCTGGAACGAGGAGGAGATTTTCTCTACCTTGCCGTTGCGGGCAATCAGAGTGCCGCCGTCTTTGCCGCGCACGTGGACCATCATTCCTTTTGTAGGGTCGTTGGCGGCGTAGTTATGGCAGTTTATGCACTGCGAGTCGAAGTCTTTGTTTTCCAGGATGGGCTTTTGGACGTATGATTCGAGGTCGCGCTCGTAGATGCCTATGGCTGACCAGAGTTCATAGCCCGGATAGAGCAGGCGGTAGGTCAGATAGCGGTCGATGGAGTCGGCCGACACGGGGCATATGATGTCGGGGGCCTGATTCCACTCGCCGCTTGCGGTGCGGGCTGCGAAGCGCAGGTAGATTGAGTCGCCGGCCGCTGAGGCGAGGAGCTTTTTCCAGGCCTTGAGCGGAATCGTTACGGCGCCGTCGGCTCCGGAGCTGACGGTGATTTCCGGGTCGGCGCCGCAGCGTCCTATCTGAGTTTGCCAGGCGGAGGCGGAGTCGGTTATCATGAACGTAGGGGCGGCGATGTTGACCGGGAAGGTAACTCCCGCATAGTCCGGTTCCAGAGCGGGCGCAGGCAGGGTGTGGAGAGAGGGGGTGACCGGGCGGGAGCAGGCGCCGAGCAGGAGAATTAGCGAAAGCAGGGGGATGACGAAGCGTTTCATCGGTTAGAAGTTGAGCTGATTGCCTGAGGGTGAAACAAAGGAGAGGTAGTACCAGAGCGAGTTGCGCTGCTCGGGGGTGAAATTGGTGAAGCGGCCTTTCTGCTTTTCGGTCAGGAAGGCGCGATAGGCGGCATCGACCTCGGGCGAGATTTTAAAGCCGTCGGCGGCGAGGCGGTCGGAGCCGTAGTTGAGGCGCACCAGGCAGAGCGCTTCCTCGAAAATTCGCGGCAGGGGTTCGTCGGGCTGATAGAACTGGCAAAGGTTATCGTAGAAAACGCCGATGTTGTTGGCCAGCAGGAAAATGAGCAGCATGTATTGGCGGGCCATCTCGTTGTCGGGGTCGTTGAGCAGGATGTATTTGCAGTCGGCGCCGATGTTGAGAACGTTGTCGAACCTGACGGGGTCGAAATCGGCAGGATTCTGCTTGACGTTGGCCAGGGCATCGCGCAGGCCGGGAACGTGGCCGTTCTTTTTCTGCTCTTCGAGGCGGCGGGCTTCGCCGCGGTAAAAGAGCGTTTGCTTGAGCGGATGGATGAATTTTTCGGCCTGTTTGGGTTTGCCGGTCTCTATGTAGTAGCGCGACAGGTTAATCAGATGGTAGGCGGTTTCGCCCCAGCCGACCAGAGCCTCGAACTCCCAGTGGATGGCGGAGTTGAGCGCGCCGAGCTGCTCGTAGATGTAGCCGCCGTATTCGGCGCGGTTCTTGTCGGCTTTCCAGGGGAAGAACAGCGAGTTGGGGCCGTGGGACTGCGGCTGCTCGAATATGCGGTCGAGCAGTTCGCCGCGATGATAGAGCGCCATGGCCCGGAAATAGAGCATCAGGTGGTTTTTTACTCCGGTTTCGGCCTGGCGGTCGCTGAGCTTGAGGACTTCGTCCCAGTCCTTGCGGCGCACCGCCTGGGCAGCCTTGACCATCAGCTCTTCGTTGGCTTTCTGGACTTTAACTTCCTGGCGGTTGAATGTGCGCTCGGTGCCGTTGAGCGTAACCGTTACCGGATGGAACGAGTAGAGATAGAATGCGCCGAAAATCGCCGCGATGATTGCCGGAGCGAGATAGGGCAGGGGCTTCCACGGGATAGAAATTACCCGTTTGCGGGCCGGCAGAACCAGCGAAATGCAGTAGAGCGCCAGCGCGCTGAGAACAACGATTACGAACTGATTCAGCGAGCCGTCGATATTGACAGTGGAGAAAAACGTCCAGCAGGGAATGATGGCTGAAAGCTGCAGGGAGTCGTTGAAGCCTGCAACACGGCGCAGAAAGGCGCGCGTCATGCAGTAAACTCCAGTGAGCAAGGCCGACCAGATCAGAGCGGCCAGCCAGGGATAGTAGCCGAACTGGGCCAGAAAGGCGGCGCAGGGAGCCGTGAAGCCCTGCTGGTGGGCTGTTTCGCGGATATAGTCGAGCGAGAAGCGGAACAGGTGGTGCTGTTCATGGAAAATCACCACATGGCGGTAGAGCGTCATGTAGGCGATAAAGAATATCAGCAACAACGAGGCCGAAGCTAAGTGTTTTTTCATTGTCGGTAAGGAAGGAATAATGGAAGGTTTATCAGGGGTCTATGCGGCCGTCGCGCAGGCGAATCTGCCTGTCGGCGGCGTCGGCGAGTTCGAGGTCGTGGGTAACGATAACGAAGCTTTGCCCGCGGTCGCGCCGCAGGTCGAAAAAGAGTCGGTGGAGTTCATTGCGGTTGGCGGAGTCGAGGGCGCCCGAAGGCTCGTCGGCCAGGACAACGGAAGGGTTGTTGATTAGCGCGCGGGCAACCGCCGCACGCTGGCGCTCGCCGCCCGAGAGCTGCGCCGGGCGGTGGGTGAGGCGTTGGCTCAGGCCCATGTAGTCGAGCAGCTGGCGCGCCCGGGCCATGGCGTCGGCACGCCGGTCGCCGCCTATGAGGGCGGGCAGGGCGACGTTTTCTTCAAGAGTGAATTCAGGCAGCAGATTGTGGAGCTGGAAAACGAAGCCTATGTGGCGGTTGCGGAACTCGGCCAGGCGCCGCGCCGACAGCTCGAAAATGTTTGTGGTGTCGTACATGACGCTGCCGCCGTCGGGGCGCTCGAGCGAGCCCATGATTTGCAGCAGGGTGGTTTTGCCGGCCCCGGAGGGACCGACAATGGCAACGACTTCGGCGTTTTCAACCTCAAGCGAAACGCCGCGCAGAACCTCGAGCGAGTCGAAGCGCTTGGCTATGTCGCTGACCCGAATCATAGGTGCAGGTCGTGGCCCATTCGCGTGCGCTTGGTGTTGAGATAGCGGGCGTTATATTCGTTGGGCGCCACTTCGATAGGCACCGTTTCGACGATTTCAAGGCCATAGCCCTGCAGGCCCACGCGCTTGGTGGGATTGTTGCTCATCAGGCGCATGCGGCTGACTCCGATAGCGCGGAGAATCTGCGCGCCGACGCCATAGTCGCGCTCGTCGGCCTTATGGCCCAGACAGATGTTGGCGTCGAC
>CAMWSP010000008.1 GCA_947176935.1 uncultured Porphyromonadaceae bacterium
AAAACGAAGCTCTCGAACTCCGCGACGGCGACAAGAGCCGCTACATGGGCAAGGGCGTCCTCAAGGCTGTGGCTAACGTTAACGGCCCCATCGCTGAAGCCCTCAAAGGCATGAGCGCTCTCGACCAGATTGCAATCGACGAAAAGATGCTTGCCCTCGACGGCACCGAAACCAAGTCGAACCTCGGCGCCAACGCTATTCTCGGCGTTTCGCTCGCAGTTGCAAAAGCTGCTGCCGAATACCTCGACATGCCCCTCTACAAATACATCGGCGGCTGCAACAGCTACGCTCTGCCCGTGCCCATGATGAACATCATCAACGGCGGCGCTCACTCCGACGCTCCCATCTGCTTCCAGGAATTCATGATTCGCCCCATCGGCGCAACCTCCTTCCACGAAGGCATCCGCATGGGCACCGAAGTGTTCCATAACCTCAAGAAAGTGCTCCACGAACGCGGCCTCTCTACCGCCGTTGGCGACGAAGGCGGCTTCGCTCCCGCTCTCGACGGCACCGAAGATGCCCTCAACGTTATCATGCAGGCCATCGAAAAGGCCGGCTATCAGCCCGGAAAGGACGTAACCATCGGCCTCGACTGCGCTTCCTCCGAATTCTACGTTGACGGCGTTTACGACTACCACCAGCTCAAAGACGGCACCATCAAGGAGCCCAACGGCGTTAAGCGCACCAGCAAGGAACAGGCTGAATACCTCGAACAGCTCATCACCAAATACCCCATCGACTCCATCGAAGACGGCATGGCCGAAAACGACTGGGAAGGCTGGGCTGAACTCACCAAACTCATCGGCGACCGCTGCCAGCTCGTGGGCGACGACCTCTTCGTTACCAACGTTAAATATCTCCAGCGCGGCATCGACGAACACTGCGCCAACTCAATCCTCGTTAAGGTGAACCAGATCGGCTCCCTCACCGAAACCCTCCGCGCAGTCGAACTCGCCCAGCGCAACGGCTACACCGCCGTTATCTCCCACCGCTCCGGCGAAACCGAAGACGCTACCATCGCCGACATCGCCGTTGCCACCAACGCCGGCCAGATCAAAACCGGTTCCGCTTCGCGTTCCGACCGCATGGCTAAATACAACCAGCTGCTCCGCATCGAAGAAGAACTCGGCGCTGCCGCAACCTACGGCTGGGGCAAAAAAACCAAACGTTGCTGCTGCTGCAAGTAATTGCCGCTGAACACAACATCAATCAGCCAACACTCACAGGGGGGTGTATCCTCAGCCGGGAATACACCCCCCTCTTCAATCTCCGCAAATAATTTCCGAATGCTCAAAAACCTCATCGCAACCGCCCTGCTGGCCGCCGCCGCAATAATGCCCGCCGCAGCCCAGTTCCGCTATGGCCCCGAAGCCGGCCTCAACTTCTCAACACTGAACTTCCGCCAGCCCGACATCGTTGGCGTTGACCAATCGGTCAACCCCGCTGCCGCGCTCAAATGCGAGTTCATGTTCACCTCATTCGGCCTGGGTCTCGACTTCGGCATCGGCTACGCAATGACCGGCGGATTCGCCGACCTGAACCGCCCCGTCTGGCAGCTCAACGGCTTCGGTCGCGAGCACGTTATGATTCATAACCTCAACATCCCGGTCCATCTCCGCTTCAAATGGTCCAAACTCCAGGGCCTTGAAGACTTCATTGCCCCCATAGTTTACGGCGGCCCGGAATTCAACATCCAGCTTGCCCACTCAAACGCCGAAAAAAACGGCCAGAAAGCTTTCAAATATAGCGGCGGCGACGTTGCCCTGGCCTGCGGCCTGGGCCTTGAGCTCTTCAAAAAATATCAGATAACGGCCGGCTACTCCTGGGGCCTCACCTACTCCCTGAAAACACGCCAGCTCGACGACTTTTCGGCCCGTTGCCAGGGCTGGACCCTGCGCCTGGCCTGCTACTTCTGATTCCCGCCTCCTGCCGCATGTGAATGACGGTAGAGCTGAATCGAATTGATAACATTATGATAAACTGAATAGAACCCGCCTGCCAGTGCAGTTACGGGCGTAAAGAAAGTATAGCCCAGCCAAATGGCGAAAACGGTGTTCTTCTGCCCCAGAGCCTGACCGGCGGTAACCGTCTCATCCCAGCGCGCACCTATGCGCCGACCCGCCGCGAACTGAAACACACAGCAAATCAACGACACTGCGCCGAGCCACACCTGAGTGGTCCAGCCATACGTTGAGTGAACCATGCTGCGCGCCGTAACGGCCATGGCCAGCGCCAGCGCAACCACCCATAGATTAAACGACGCCCCCGACATAGCCTCCAGCCGCCGGTGCAGCGGCTTCAGAAACCGGCGTATGCCCAGCGCGCATATCAGCGGCAGCAGCAACAGCGGAAAAACCTTGCTCAGAATCAGCGCCCCCGAAACCCCCACACTGATGCCCGGCGCCGGATGAACCAGCGGAACCAACACCGGAACCAGCAGCGCCGTCAGCAGATTGATGAGAATCGTATAACTCGTAATGTCGTTTATATCGCCGCCCAGCTTGCGCGTAATAACCGCCGCTGCCGTGGCCGTGGGGCATATCAGGCAAATCATCGCCCCCTCCAGAACTACCCGCATGCCGCTCCCCGGCAGCACCACCAGGAGCAACCCCAGCGCCGTAAACAATCCGCCCTGAATCAGCAGCAATAGCCCGTGCCAGGGCCGCAGCCGCAGCTTGCGCGGGTCAACCTTGCAGAAAGTCAGAAACAACATGCAGAAAATCAACGCCGGCTGCAACACACCCACCAGCCGGTTGGCAGCCGCATGCACCTCCGGGCCCAGAGGCAACGATGCGAAAAGAAAGTAGCCGCTCACTCCGGCCGCCATTGAAAAAACAAGCGCCCAGTCGCGCAAAAGTTGAATCATTGTCCTAAAAGTTCGCGATAAATATCGAGCGCGGCGCGGATTGTATCCTCGTCGGCCGTCGAATCAATCACCGGATCGCCGGGTCGGTTCAAAAGTGTAAAATTGATTACCCCGCGGCTGCTATTCTTCTTATCGTGGCGCATCAGCTCAATCAGCGCGTCGTAGTCGCCACACCTCACCGGCTCCATCGCATAAGCCTCGCGCAGCAGCGCCGCAACCGCATGCAGCTCCGCCGACGGGAAACCCAGCAGCAGATTCGACAGAACCATCTCCACCAGCAGCCCGTGAGCCACCGCAAAACCGTGCGGTATCGGGCGCCGGCGCTCCATGGCCAGCGACTCAAAAGCATGTCCCGCCGTGTGGCCCAGATTCAGCGCCTTGCGTATTCCCTGTTCGCGCGGGTCAATCTCAACTATGTGCTCCTTAACCTTGACATTCTCCTCCAGCAGCGGCAGCAACGCCTCCAAATCAGCGTCAGCTATATCAAACGCCAGCAGCCGCCGGTAAGTCTCACCGCTCGAAATCAGCCCGTGCTTCAGCATCTCCGCAAAGCCGCTCCGCAGCTCCTCGGCCGGAAGAGTCGAAAAATAACGCGTTGAAATAATCACCGCATCAGCCGGCGCAAACGCCCCGATTTCATTCTTGAAATGCAGGAAATTAACACCCGTCTTGCCCCCGACGGCCGCATCCACCGCCCCCAGCAGGGTCGTGGCAACGTTGATGAACCTTATGCCCCGCTTAAAGCTCGCCGCCGCGAATCCGCCCAGGTCCGTAACCATGCCGCCGCCAACATTCACCAGCAGCGACCGCCGCGTGGCCCCCGAGGTCGAAAGCACCTCCCAGACCGACGCCAGCGTTTGCAGATTCTTGTTCTCATCGCCCGCAGGTATCTCTATAACCTTGGCTCCGAAAGCATTCAGACTCTCGGCAATGGGGCGCGTATTGCTGTCGGCCAGGAAAAACACCCCCGCCGGATTCAGCTCGCCAACCAGACCGGCCAGCGCCTGCCCCACCTCATTCGTAAATATCAGCTTCTGCATCTTTCCAAAAGAATTTCAGGCAACTCCCGTGCACACTCAGGCATCGACCCGAACACAACGTCGGCACCCGCCTCCTTGAGCGTAGGCAGCGGAATCGGCCCCGTTGCCACACCCACCGTGAAACACCCTGCGCGATGACCCGCAGTCACCCCCAGCGGCGCATTCTCAATCACCACGCACTCCGCCGGGTCCACCCCCGCCAGAGCCGCGCCCTGCAAAAACGGGTCCGGAAACGGCTTCCCGCGCTTAACATTCAGCGCCGTCACCCGCCTTTCAGCCGGAAAACGGCCCGGAAAATCCGCATCAAGCCGGTCCAGCAGCGAACCCTGCGCCGAACCCGTAACCAAAATCGTTTGCGGATGCCACGGCAGCGCCGCCAGCCGCTCAATCAGCTCCCGCGCCCCCGGCATAACCTCCGGCGCCGGCTTCGAGCGGAAAATCTCCGCCTTACGCTCATAAAAATCATGAACCTCAGCCTCCGTTGCCTTTCGGCCGAACTTACGCTCTATGAGCATATTCACCGTAAAATGGCCCGTAGCGCCCTCATACAGATAAAACTCCTCCGGAGTGCACTCTATATCATGTTCGCGCACCATCTCATACCACGAAGAAGCATGGTTCGGCATCGAATCATACAGCGTGCCGTCCATATCGAACAAAATCGCCTTAATTTCCAAATCTCAAAAAAATAAATTCCTTACTCAAAAAATTCATGCAAAGTTCGCCAAAATCCCCCAAACCTCCAAACTTTCCCCCAAAAATCCACCACCCCCTAAAGTCCCTAAAGTCCCTAAAGACCTTAAAGACCTTAAAGACCTTAAAGACCTTAAAGACCCTATCCTCACTAATTCGGAACAGAGTCCGGAAACTGCAGCAGCTCAGACGCTGAGAGGGTGTCCGCCGCTTCGTCAACCTGCTGGGGCTCATCGGGGCGGCGTATGTCGAGCGGACCCAGGCGCGCGGCTTTGGCTCCGCGGGCAAACACGTTGCGCATTTCGCGCGCCAGGTTCAGGCGCACGGTGTCAGCCAGCGCGGTACTCTCGGCGGCCATTTTTTCCTTGAAGCGCGCACGCCCCAGACGAATCTTCATCTTGTCGGCGGTGCCCTTGATGTTGACCCCGAACTTAAAAGGTATCGGCGACCGGAGCACCGAAACGTGATAGTCAAGGTTCATATCCAGGTCATTATGACCCATAACGCCGATGCGGTAGCGGTCAAAATCAAACATAAACGGATAAAGACTCAGCCGGTTATCCTCAACAGTCAGCCTCACGTCCATGTGGTCTATGAGGTTTTTCTTCTTATCGTGGAAAAACAGCCATTTGCTGATGGTTTTAAAAGTCTGCTCGTCGAGCACCCGCAGCGAATCGCCCGACAGCTCGAGCATGGCCCGCAGCTCCGGCACCTTAACGTTCAGCATCGAGTCGACCGGCGTGGTGGCGGTGATGCCCACGTCGACTATGCCGCCCAAAGTGTTGAGAATCGGCATTATGGTGTCGAGCGAGGGAATCAGCTCCGTAACGCGCCCGATGTTGAAGCGCCTCAGGTCGAGGCCGAGGCCGAAATTAACGTCGCTGAGCGTCGGAGCATAATAGAGCATATTGAGGTCCACCGAGCCTATATCGGTTGAGGCGTGTAGGTCGCGCAGGTTCGCCGTGCCGTTCGCAACGAGAATCTGCCCGCCGAAATCCTTGAGTGCCAGATTAGAATAAATGATATTCCGCGCCGCCAGATTCACCGTGGCGTCTATATTCATCGGCACCACTATCGCCATCATCTCCTCCTCGCCCGCCGCTTCGGCGCCCGCCGCCTCGGCGTCGACGTCAAGAGATGCCGTAACCATTGAAAGCGAGTCCGTTTTCGCCGCATAAGCCGCCCCGCGAAATGCCGCCTGGGTCAGCTGGTTAATGTTGAGCGTATCAGCCGCCAGGTTGAGGTTCAAGGTCAGCGGTGCCGAAGCGCGGCGGCGCCCCAGTGCGCGCTGAATATTCGTTATGGAGCCGTCGAGACTCAGGTCGCTGCGACCGGCAATCAGCTTGAGCGAGCGCAGATTGACCGAGTCGGCGCTGAATCCGAGGTCGAGATTGCGCAGGCGCATGCGCAGCGGAAAGAGCGGAGTCACCATGCCGCCGCTTTTGGCCTTCACATGACCTTGTAAATTCCAGCGTTTGAGCAGAGTCACCAGCGACCGGTCAATGCCGAAATCGAGCGTTTCAATGCCGCTCTCGCCCCTCAATATCGAGTCGCGGCGCGCAACTCTTCGCAGCGAATCGGCGCGCGTCGGCCGCTGTTTCTGCCGGCTGTCGCGCGGCTGCGAATAGGCCGTGGCGGCAATGTCGATTCCGCGCAGCGACGTCAGGGTCGGACCGCTTGCAAACGATAGGCGTTTGGCGGTCAAACGGCTGCCCAGGCGCGGCGATTTGGCTCCGTGCTTAAAGCGCGTCAGGCTGAGCATACCGTCGAGGTCGCCTATGCGGGCGCGGGTCGAATCTGCTCCCTCATATCTCAGCGATTTGACCTTCAGCCGGCCCCCCATAGGTGTAATAATGGTAGTATCCTCAAGCGTGCTCAGGTTCTTCACACCGACGCTCAGCGAAATGTCGGCCATTTTAACGCGCATTCCAGGCATGTCGGTTTTCAGGGTGTCTACCCGCAGCGAGGCGGTCAGCAATGAATCAATGCCGCCGAAACCGTTGGCCGAACCGAAAGTCAGCTTAGCCCGGCGTGCGGCGAAAGCCATAGTGTCGGCCGGCATAACCGCCTGGAAATTACGCAGTGTGGCCTCGCCCGTCAGGCGGGCGTTATGAATGCCCTCCATATTCAGGTCGCTCAGGCGCGACGCCAGGTCTACGTCGGCGTCAAGCACCCCGCGCAGGCGCATACCCAGCAGGGTCCAGAGCCGCGGATTCAGGTTCGTGAAATCAAGTTTACCCTGGAAGCAGCCGTTGATTTCAGGGTCGGTGAGCAGATTCGTGGCATCGCCGCTTAGGGTGAAATCCGAAGCCGGGAACTGAACATTGAGCCGCTTGAGCTCCACCTTCGAGGCGTCCGGACCGGCCGGCGAAAGGTCGGCCAGCAGCTCCAGCGCCACATTGTTTAGCTTCAGATACCACTGCGGAATCTCCAGCGGCGCGTTGTCGAGCAGCAGTTCCGCCTTCAAATCGGGAATCAGAAGGGTGTCGGGATTATAGGTATAGGGCGAACGCAGCTCGGCGCGGGCGCTCAGAGTTGCCGGTGTAATCAGTTCGGGAACCTGCCTGACCAGCGAGGCAAGATGCTGAACTCCAACTGGGAGCAGCCGGAACTGCAATTCGTCAAGACGCAAGCCGTCTGAAAAATCAGCCTTGAGCGACGTGCAGGTTTCAATCGAATCCACCGCAACCGTAAAGTCAACCAGCTCCACGCTCAGCGGCGCGGCAGGGCGCCAGCCTATACTGCCGTCGAGCATTATATTCAAGGAGTCCACGGCCATCAGCTCATGTGGCAGCTGCGCCAGGCCGTCGAAGGTCAGCACATAGTCCGGCGACGATTCCCAGCCATATAGCGTCGATTCGCGGATAACCACCGCGGCATCTATGCTGTCTGGCTCCGAAACATAGCGCACGCGCGCATCGCCGGCTATAACGAAGCGGTTGATATACAAATCGGGGAGCGACAGCGGCTCATCGGAAGGTTCCGACTCGGACGGTGGCAAAATGCTCAGCGACGACTGCAGCGAGTCGGCGCCGAACCATAGGGTGGCCTGCAGACGCGAAAGCTGGGCATGGCCAACCGATATGCGACCCAGCAGCAGCGCCGCCAGATTCAGGCGACCTTCGATGCGCTCGCAGCCCAGAACCTCGCGGTAGTCGGCCGGCACTGCGAGATTGTCAACCCGCAGGGAGTCTACGGTCAGAACCGCATGAGGAAAGGTTGACCACACGCTCAAATCCACGCGGGCAACCTCTACGCGGCCGTCAACGAGATATTCGGTGCCGTAGTCGCGCACCCAGCGCGTCAGGCGCTCGGGAGTAAACACCAGCGGTATTGCCACCAATATGGCCAGCACGAGGCCCGCCAGTGAACCCACAATGATTGCCGGCCATTTCCACCACCGGCGCGTAACTTTCTGAGCCTTATCTTCCATACCCGCAAAGTTACGAAAAATTTCCCGCCCGAGGAATAAAAAAATCAGCAAGTTGGGGGAAATGCCGCTATCGTTGGTCGAAATGACCAAATTGGTTATAAAAATGGTTAAAAGTTCGCATCCCATATGTTATGCAACATAATAATATCGGGAATAATTGCTAACTTTGCACCATTATTATTCATCCATGCAAAAATCAACGAAATTATAGTATTAAGTATTATGATGCGAAATCTCCGAAACTTCGGGCTGGCCGCAATGGCCCTGTCTGCTCTCTCCGTTCTGAGCAGCTGCGGCGGCAAAGACGATCAGACCCGCGCAGCAATGATGGCCGCACAAGCTTCTCCGGCCCTTGCAGTTGAAACCATCACATTGAGCGACATCACGCTTGAAAACCAGTATCCCGCAACCATCAAGGGCAAAACCGACATCGACGTGCGCCCCATGATTAGCGGCAACATCGTGGCTGTCCACGTCGACGAAGGCGCAACCGTTCATAAAGGCCAGCTGCTCTTCACCATCGACCAGGTTCCCTACCAGGCAGCCGTAGACCAGGCCCAGGCCAGCGTCAATGTTGCCCAAACTGCAGTCGAAACCGCCCAGATTTCCGTTAATTCTAACCGCGTTTTGCGCGAAAAGAACATCATTTCGGAACACGCAATGCAGATTTCCGAAAACCAGCTCGCCCAGGCAAAGGCCCAGTTAGCCCAGGCAAAGGCCGGACTCATCAACGCCCAGAAAAACCTGAGCTACACCCAGGTAACCGCCCCCTCCAGCGGCGTTGTGGGCTCAATCCCCCTGCGCGTAGGCGCTCTCGCCTCCCCCTCCTCCGCGCTGACCACCGTCAGCGATAACTCGCAGGTCTACGCCTACTTCTCCCTGACCGAGCGCCAGATTCTCGACATGACCGACGGCGGAGCCACCTCGCTCAACGCCGCCATCGCCAAACTCCCCGAAGTGGAACTCAAGCTCGCCAACGGCGCCATCTACCCGCAGAAAGGCAAGGTTGCAACTGTCAGCGGCGTAGTCGATGCCTCGACCGGCGCCAGCAGCGTACGCGCGCTGTTCAACAATGAAAACGGCGTGCTCCGCTCCGGTTCCACCGGCTCGGTAATCGTTCCCGTAACCTTCACCGACGCCATTGTTATTCCCCAGAAGGCCACCGGCGAAATCCAAGGTATGAAATACGTTCTGCTCGTTGACAACGATAACGTTCTCAGCCAGCAGACCATTCAGATCGCTCCCGAGCAAGACGGCAAGAACTACGTTGTTACCTCCGGCCTCAAACCCGGCGACCGCATCGTCACCGAAGGCATCGGCACCAAAGCCCGTCCCGGCATGACTATCCAGCCCGTCGACGCCGCTCAGGCTGCCACCGCCCAAGCTCAGCAGAAATAATCCAATCATCAAAGTCATTCAATAATGAACCTTTCGAGATTTATTAACCGTCCGGTACTATCGACGGTAATTTCAATATTCATTGTGTTGCTGGGTCTGATCGGCCTCGTGTCGCTCCCCATCACGCAATTCCCCGACATTGCGCCGCCAACCATTCAGGTATCAACGCAATATCCCGGCGCCAACGCCCAGGCTGTGCTCAACTCCGTTATTGCCCCTCTGGAAGAGAGCATCAACGGCGTTGAAGGCATGACCTACATGGAATCCAGCGCTACCTCCAACGGCTCCGCGACCATCACCGTTGCTTTCGAACAGGGCTACAACGCCGACATGGCAGCCGTTAACGTTCAGAACCGCGTCAGCGCCGCTACCAACCTGCTTCCGGCTGAAGTAGTTCAGGTGGGCGTAACGACCAAGAAGCGCCAGAGCTCAATGCTGGTCGGCGTCGCTCTCTATGACACTACCGGCGTTTACTCGCCCGAGTTCCTCGACAACTACATGAAAATTAACGTCGTTCCACAGCTGCAGCGCGTATCCGGCGTTGGCGACGTAATGTGTATGGCCGCCGACTACTCGATGCGTATCTGGATCAAGCCCGAAGTAATGGCGCAATACGGCCTGGAGCCCAGCAACATCTCTGCGGCTATTGCCGAGCAGAACATGGAGGCCGCTCCCGGCGTATTCGGCCAGCAGGGCAACCAGAGCTTCGAGTACACCCTGCGCTACAAAGGCCGCCTGCAAACCCCCGAGGAGTTTGAAAACATCGTTGTCCGCGCCTCCGACAACGGCGACGTTCTCTATCTCAAGGATGTTGCCGACATTGAAATGGGCCGCGTAACCTATGGCTTCGCCAACAAGCTCAACGGCTACCGTTCGTCGTTTGCAATGGTGTTCCAGACCCCCGGCTCCAACGCAACCCAGATTATCAACGACTGTCTGGCCGAGGTCGACAAGATGAAATCCGACCTGCCCCCGGGCCTCGACTTCGCAATCCCGATGAACAACAATGACTTCCTCTATGCGTCGATTGAACACGTTATTCAAACGCTCATCGAGGCCTTCATCCTGGTGTTCCTCGTAACCTACCTGTTCCTCCAAGACATCCGCTCAACCATTATTCCCGCCATCGCCATCCCCGTTGCCCTTATCGGCACGTTCTTCGGCATGTCAATGATCGGCTTCTCGGTCAACCTGATAACGCTCTCCGCTCTGGTGCTGGCAATCGCCATTGTGGTCGACGACGCCATCGTGGTCGTCGAGGCGGTCCATGCCAAACTCGACGTTGGCTACAAGAGCGCCCGCAAGGCCGCCATCGACGCCATGGGCGAAATCGGCGGCGCAATCATCTCTATTACCCTCGTAATGATGCTGGTGTTCATCCCCGTGAGCTTCATGTCCGGCACCGCAGGCGTGTTCTACCGCCAGTTCGGTCTCACCATGGCAATGGCCATCGCCTTCTCGGCCGTCAACGCTCTGACGCTGTCGCCCGCGCTGTGTGCCGTGTTCCTCAAACCCCACAAAGATGAGCAGGACGACAGCAACGCAACGCTCGGCGCGCGCGTCAAGGAGAACGTTTCCGGCGCTGCCAAGTCAATGAAGAGCCGCTTCGTGTTCCCCGCCTGGGTAACCACTCTGTTGCTGCTGGCAACCATCGTGTTTATGGTTCTGGGCTCGTTCAACTTCGAAAACGTAACGGTCAGCATCATCGCCATCATCGTTGCCATCTTCGCCCTCATCGGCCTGTTCTCGCGCAAGTTCAAGGACGCCTTCGAGCGCACCTTCGAAAAACTGCAGCGCAACTACAAGAAATGGTCGCAGTTCTTCATGAGCCACAAAATCACGTCGCTCATCGCCGTTGTTATCGCGGTAGTTATTCTGGTTTGGCTGATGAAGTCAACGCCTAACGAACTCGTGCCCAACGAAGACACCGGCACGCTCTTCTGCATGGTCGACATGCCTCCGGGCACCTCTCAGGAACGCACCATCGAAACCATGAACCAGGTGCAGGCCGTTCTCAGCAAAATCCCCGCGGTTGAATACTCGCAGCAGATTGTCGGCTACTCGTTCATCGCCGGCCAGGGCTCAACCTACGGCACCTTCATCATCAAGCTGAAAAACTGGAGCCAGCGCTCGGCAGCCGAGAGCTCCGACGCAGTGCTCGGAATGATCTACGGTGCCACCGCCCAGATCGTTAAAGACGGCCGCGTCGTAGCCTTCGCTCCGCCAATGATTTCCGGCTTCGGCGTAACCAACGGTTTCGAACTGAAAATGCAGGATAAAACCGGCGGCGACGTCAATGAGTTCTATGCCATCGTTCAGAACTTCCTGGCCGAACTCAACCAGCGCCCCGAAATCCAAACGGCCTACACCACCTTTAACCCCACCTTCCCGCAATATCGCATCGACATCGATGCCGCAAAGGTCAAACAGGCCGGTCTCAGCCCATCGCAGATTCTCTCCGCCCTCCAGGGCTACTATGGCGGCATGTACGTTTCGAACTTCAACCGCTTCGGTAAAATCTATCGCGTAATGATGCAGGCTCCGGCCGAATCGCGCGTTAGCCCCGAAACCCTCGACCTCATCAAGATTCGCAACAGCCGAACCGGCCAGATGGCATCGGTCAGCAACTTCATCACTCTTGAAAAGACCTATGCTCCCGACCTTCTGAACCGCTTCAACATGTTCACCTCAATCTCCGTCACCGGTACTCCCGCCGCAGGCTTCTCCTCCGGCCAGGCTCTGGAAGCCATTGCCCAGGTGGCAAAGCAAACGCTTCCTCCCGGCTTCGGCTATGACTACTCGGGTCTGACCCGCGAAGAATCGACCCAGAGTTCGAACTCAACCGCCATCATCTTCGGCCTCTGCCTGCTGTTCGTCTACCTGCTGCTGTCGGCCCAGTATGAGAGCTACATCGTTCCGTTCGCCGTTATCCTCTCGATTCCGTTCGGCCTGATGGGTTCGTTCGTGTTCGCCCAGATTTTCTCAATCTCGAACAGCATCTACTTCCAGATCGCCCTCATCATGCTCATCGGTCTTCTCGCCAAGAACGCCATCCTTATCGTCGAATTCGCCCTCGAACGCCGCCGCACCGGCATGAGCATCATCAACGCCGCCATTCAGGGCGCATCGGCCCGTCTGCGCGCAATTCTCATGACCTCCATCGCCCTGATTATCGGCCTGCTGCCGCTCATGTTCTCCCATGGCGTTGGCGCCAACGGCAACCGCGCGCTCGGCACCGGCTCAATCGGCGGCATGCTCATCGGCATGATTCTGCAGCTCATCTTCGTCCCGGCGCTCTTCGTAATCTTCCAGAAGATTCAGGAAAAGATTTCGCCCCTGAAGTGGCAGGACACCAACAACGCCGGCATCGGTGCTGAAATTGAACAATACTCACGCTAACACAATGAAAACTCTGACCAAACTCGCAGCTTTGACGCTATCAGTGGCCATCTCGGCCACTGTTACCGGCTGCCACATCTATAAAAAATACGAAATGCCCGCATCGTCGGCTATCGGAGCGGACTATGTCGACGCCAAGAACCAGCCCGTCGACTCCACCGCGCTCGGCAACCTCCCCTGGCAGGAAGTATTCACCGACCCCGTGCTCACCGACCTCATCAACCGCGCGCTCGAAAACAACACCGACCTCAGAAACGCACGCCTGAACATCGAAGTGGCCCATGCCAACATGCTCGGCGCCCGCCTGAGCTACCTGCCGTCGGTGGCCCTCGCCCCCAACGGCTCCGGCTCAACAACCTCGCTCCCGGGCTCCAAAATGACCTGGACCTACCAGATTCCGCTGAGCGTAAGCTGGGAAATCGACGTTTTCGGCAAAATCCTCAACTCCAAGCGCTCGGCCGAGGAATCTTACCGCATGAGCCAGGACTATGAGCAGGCCGTCAAGTCGCAGATAATCGGCGGCGTGGCCAACTGCTACTACGCCATCTCGGCAATGGAAAAACAGCTTGAGCTCCAGCAGTCAACCGCCGCCAACTGGGCCAGAACCATCGACATGATGAAATCCGTCTGGGAAGCCGGCAACACCACCGCCGCAGCCGTGGTTCAGAGCCAGGCTCAATATGAAAGCATCCTCGCCTCCATAGCCGAACTCGAAACCACGCTCCACGAACTCAACAACTCAATGTCCCTGCTGCTCAACGTAATGCCTCAGACCTGGGCCATACCCTCGGGCATGAGCGTTCAGCTCCCCGCCGGGTTCACCACCGGAGTGCCCATGGTCGCCCTGGCCAACCGCCCCGACGTGCGCGCCCAGGAACGCCAGCTGGCCATCGCCTACTATGCCACCAACTCGGCCCGCGCCGCATTCTACCCCTCGCTGTCAATCTCGCCCGTTGGCGGATTCACCAACTCGCTCGGCGGCGCAGTCTTCAACCCCGGCGAATGGTTCCTCAACCTTGCCGGACAGCTCACCGCACCGCTCTTTGCCCGCGGCCAGAACATTGCCCGTCTCAAAGCCGCCAAGGCCCAGCAGCAGCAGAGCCTCAACACTTTTGAATACACCGTCATGAAAGCCAGCGGAGAAGTCGGAAGCGCCCTCGTAACCTACAATAACGCGCTGACCAAGGAGCAACACCTCGCCTCCCAGGTCGACTACATGAGCCAGGCCGTCGACATCACCGAAACCCTGTTCCTCAACTCGGCAACCAACTATAACACCACCTATCTCGAAGTCATCACCGCCCAGCAGAACCTGCTCGGAAGCCAGATGAACTTCCTGAACTGCCAGCTCGCCCGCTCGCAGGCCGTTATCAACCTCTATCAGAGCCTCGGTGGCGGCCGTTAAACCAATTAGCAATTACTAATTACTAATTACTAATTACTAATTAGCCTGCCGATTACCTATTATTGATTGCAAAAATTACTAATTACTAATTCAGAATTACTAATTAACAAAATGATATCTGAGAAAGCACATGTTGATTCTGCCGCCAAAATCGGCAGCAACGTAACCATCAGCCCGTTTGCCTATATTGAAGCCGACGTTGAAATCGGCGACAACACGGTCATTATGCCCTACGTCAGCATCATGTCGGGCAGCCGCATCGGCAGCAACTGCAAAATATACCAGGGCTCCATTATCGGCGCCGACCCTCAGGACTTCCGCTGGAAGGGCGAAAAAACCTACTGCTTCGTAGGCAATAACACCATTATCCGCGAAGGCGTTATCATCAACCGTGGCATCAACTCCGACAAAGGAACCCGAATCGGCAGCGACTGCTTCATCATGGCAAAGAGCCACATCGGCCACGACACCGTGATTGCCGACAAAGTCGTTGTTGGCAACGGCGCCACTCTCGCCGGCGACGTTGAAGTCGGAACCTGCTCCATTCTTTCCTCGAACGCCATTCTCCACGAACGCAGCCATGTTGGCGAATGGGCCGTCGTCAAGGGCGGTTGCCGAATCGGTTCAAACGTGCCCCCGTTCGTAATCATAGCCCACAATCCCGCCGAATTCTTCGGCGTAAACGCCTGGATTATGAAGAAAAACGGCTTCGCCGAAGAGGAAATCGACGACATCGCCAAGGCCTACCGCCACCTCTATCAGTCCGGAACCTCGGTGTTCAACGCCTTGAAGCGCATCGAGGCCGACGTCAACGAAGGCCCCCACCGCGATTCGATTCTCAACTTTATCCGCGACAACAATCTGCGCATTGTTGGCGCCCACCTCGACGTTGTTGAAGACTAAGCCCTCACTCAAGAAGATTATATCATACATAATCCCACCGGTCATCACCGTGGGATTATGTTACGTTTTATATGCCGACCTCGACCTCGGCGCGCTCTATGCCGGCGCCCGGCAGTGCTCGCCCTGGCTCGTCGGGCTGTTTCTGCTGGCCAACGTTCTGGCAATGGTTTGCCGCGGCCTCCGCTGGCGCCTCCAGCTCCGCGCCGACTCCATCAATCCCGGAATCGGAGTCATGAGCCGCTCAATTTTCGGCACCTACGCCGTAAATCTCGTGTTCCCGCGTCTGGGCGAAATCTGGCGCTGCGCCTTCATTGCCCGCACCGCAGGCTCCGGATTCTCGCAAATTTTCGGCACCATGGTGGCCGACCGCCTGGCCGACACTCTGATGGTCGCCCTCATTGCCCTGCCAACGCTGCTGCTCTCGTCGGGCGCGCTCGCCAGCTTCCTCAATGTCGCCAACCTGCCGTTCAACCTCATCGGCGCCCCCGTTTTTTGGATAGCCCTGGCGCTCCTCATTGCCCTGGCCGCGTTCATCGCCCTGAGCCGCTGCCCGCTTGCCCGAAAGGTGCGCGGCATTCTCCTCAAAATCTGGCGCGGCTTCATGCTGATTTTCAAAATGCCAAACAAATGGCTCTGGCTGCTGCTCACCCTTGGAGTCTGGGGCGGCTACATAGCCTCCATGGCGCTGTCAATGGCCGCCTTCCCGCCAACTGCCCATCTCAATGCCTCGGCAGTAATGCTCACCTTCGTTTTCGGCTCCTTGGCCATGGCCATTCCGAGCAACGGCGGCATCGGCCCCTGGCAATTCGCCGTCATGCTCGCCCTGACCGGACTGTTCGGCCTCCCGCGCCAAACGGCGCTCGTGTTCGCCACACTCAACCTCGGAGCCAACACCCTGCTCAACATCCTGCTCGGCCTCTACACCTTCCTCCACATCCTGATTTATAAAAAATAAATTCAGCCGGGCCGATGGGCCCGGCTGAATTTATTATATTAGACCAATTAGTCCAATTAGTCTAATTACTCCAATTCTCAGAGCTCAGCATTCCTCATATCCCCCGTCTCATTGAAAGCGGTATGGAATGCGAACGCATCGGGGAGAACGTGGGGAGTCTGACCGCCCTTACCCTTTGCCAGATAAGCGCGCAGCAGCGGCTTATAGTCCGGGTGAGCGCAGTTCTCAATAATGATTTCAGCACGCTGAACGGGATCCTTGCCGCGCAAATCGGCAACGCCCTGGTCTGTGATGATAACGTCTACCGAATGCTCCGAATGATCCTGGTGTGCAACCATCGGCACTATGTTTGAAATCAGGCCGCCCTTGCTCACCGACGGGCAGGAGAAAATCGACAGGTAACTGTTGCGCGTAAAGTCGCCCGAACCGCCAATGCCGTTCATCATCTTTGTTCCGAGAACGTGCGTCGAATTGATGGCGCCGAAAATATCGGCTTCCAGAGCGGTATTCATGGCGATTACGCCCAGACGGCGAATAACCTCGGGGCTGTTCGAAAGCTCCGACGGGCGGATGCAGATGCGGCGGCAGAAATCCGCGTCGTGCGCAAACAGGCGGGCCTGTGCTTCGTCGCTCATGGTCAGCGAGCAGGTGCTCACGAATTTGCAGCGGTCGCGCTCCATCAGGTCCAGCACGGCATCCTGAGCCACTTCGGTATACATTGTAAACGGCGGAATCTCCGTTGCGTCAGCCAGACCGTAAAGCACTGCGTTGGCCACGTTGCCCACTCCGCTCTGCAGCGGCAGGAATTCCTTGGGCAGACGGCCGGCGCGCAGTTCGGAAACGAGGAAGTCGCAAACGTTGGCACCGATTTTGGCCGAGGTTTCGTCAAGCGCCGTAAAGGGCTTCACGCCGTCAGTCACGTTGGTGGGAACTATGCCGATAACCTTCTTCGGGTCAACCTGAAGGTAAGGCGAACCGATGCGGTCGTTGACGCGATAAATCGGAATTTCCAGGCGGTGAGGCGGATCGGCGGGCAGGTAGAGGTCATGCAGGCCCTCGAGCTTGCGCGAAATGCCGGAGTTGAGCTCAATGATGATTTTGTCCGCAATAGCGGCGATGGTGGGCGAAATGCCCGCACCGGTGCCGAGCACCAGGCGGCCGTCGTCGGTAACGTCTACCGCCTCGATAACTGCAAAATCCATCGGGCCGTAGAAGCCATAGCGGAGCTTCTGGGCCATCTCGCTCAGGTGCAGGTCGAAATAGTGGGCGTCGTGCGAGTTGATGCGCTTGCGCAGATCGGGAGTGTTCTGATAGGGAGCGCGGCGGTCAATCGCGTTGGCCAGCGAAAGGGCGCCGTCAACGTGCATATTGGTCGATGCGCCGGTGAATATCGAAACTTTATAGGGGCGGCCTGCCTCATGTTCGGCGTTGGCTATTGCTGCCACTGCGTCGAAGGTATCCTTCGGAGCGCCCGAAGCGGTGAATCCGCTCAGGCCAATGGTAGCGCCGTTCTTAATATGCGAGGCGGCCTCTTCGGCTGTGATGATTGGGAATCCCATGGTTGAACTATAGTTGGTTAAATTATTTTCTTGGCTGCAAAGATACGAAAAAGTGCGCAGATGGGCAAAATATGCGCAAAAAATGTTTCTTAACTATTTTTAACCTTAGCAAAACCGATTTATAATGCCCTTTTTACTAAATTTGCGCCCAAATTCTTGGATTACCATAGTTTACTTTATGAGAGTGAAAATATTAGTGATTGACGACGAGGAATCAATCTGCGAAATTCTGCGCTATAATCTCGTCAAGGAAGGCTACGAAGTTGACACAGCCTATTCTGCGGAGCAGGCCCTGGAAATGGATCTTCCGTCCTATTCGCTGTTCATCGTAGACATTATGATGGACAAGATGAGCGGTTTTGACTTCGCGCACCGCCTGAAAAACAACGAGCGCCTTGAACACAAGCCCATAATTTTCTGCACAGCTCTGTCCGACGAAGACGACACCGTTATGGGCCTGAATATCGGCGCCGACGACTATATCACCAAGCCCTTCTCGATTCCGGAAGTGCTGGCACGCGTGCGCTCGGTATTGCGCCGCAGCAACGTCTCGGCCCACATCGCCGCAAACCGCAACAAGGCATCCTACGAGGAAGACCTCGTTTTCAAAGGCCTGCGACTCAACCGCAACGAAAAAATCTGTTATATCGACGGTGAACCTCAGCAACTGTCCAAAACCGAATTCGACCTGCTGATGTTCTTCCTCGAACACCGCAACCGCATTTATTCGCGCGAAGAAATCATCAAAACCGTTTGGAGCGGAAATGTCATTGTCAGCAACCGCACCGTCGACACCAGCCTTACCCGTCTGCGCAAAAAACTGGGTGCCTATGGCAAGCACATTGAAACTCGCGTAGGATTCGGATATGGCTTTAAAGAGGTCGTCTAAACTTTTCTGGCGCCTGTTCGCGCCCCTGGTGGCTCTCCTCTGGGGCATTATCGGACTGCTCGTTTGGTATAACATATCAAACGAGCTTGACTTGCGTCAGTCCCTGATGGAAACTCAGCTCAAAAACGTCAACGCTACCGTTATCGACGCATATGAGCATGGCGAGGACCTCCAGGAAACACTCGACTTCATCGACTCTTATACGCGAAACACCACCCTCAACGACCTCAGGGTGTCGGTCTATAACGACCTGTCGCAGCCCGTCGCATGCATCGGCTCGCTCATTCTGCTCGAAGACTCAAGCCACCAAACCATTCCCGAACTGCTGACCGCCGAGGAAATCGGCGGCGCCACAAACATCCGCCCCGACCTGAAGCGCTCCGTGGAGTCGATGTTTAACGTCATGACTTCAAACGACGGCGTTATCCGCACAATCACCGCCGCTCCTTATACCCCTATGGTGGCTCGCTCGCTCAGCTACAACACCTCTATCTGGCTCATAGTGGCCGCGCTGGCGGTCATCGCAACGTTTATGCTGCTGGGCATCTCGCGCAATATTTCGCAGTCGGTTTCAACCCTCCACACCTTCGCGCAGCGAGCCGCCGACGGCAAGACAATCGACATAGCGAACGTCAAGTTCTCCCACGACGAAATCGGCGACGTCACCCGCGAAGTCATGCGCCTCTACATCGAAAAAGACAAAGCGACCCAGCGAATGGAACACGAGCATCAGGTCGCCCTCAGGGCAAACGAGGAAAAGGCCCGTATCAAACGCCAGACCGCCAATAACCTCAACCACGAAATCAAAACCCCCGTGGGCATCATCAAAGGTTATCTCGACACCATCTGCTCGGACCCCGACATGCCTCCGTCGCTCAAAGATAACTTCATCAACAAAGCGCGCGAACACACCGACCGCCTGACCCAGCTGCTGAAGGACGTAAGCTCGATTACACGTCTGGAAGAAGGCGCTTCCCAGGTCGAAGTGACCGAATTCGATTTCCACGACCTGGTCTACAACATTTCCAACGACCTCGAAGTCAGCGACCTGTTGAACAACATGAGTTTCGTTTGGGACATCCCGTTCGATACCCGAATCATCGGCAACTACACGCTGCTCAACAACGCCATTATGAACCTGGTGCGCAACTCCGCCAAATACTCGAAAGGAACGGTGATTTCTCTGAAGCTGATCGAAACCACCGACTCCACATGTACCTTCTTGTTCGCCGACGACGGCACCGGCGTGGGCGAACAACACCTCGACCACCTCTTCGACCGCTTCTATCGCGTCGACGAAGGACGCGCCCGCAAGAGCGGCGGAACCGGTCTGGGACTCCCGATTGTGAAAAGTACCTTCGAAGCCATTGGCGGCTCGATTATTGTCAGAAACGCCAATCCACATGGCCTTGAATTCCTGTTTACCTTAAAAAAAGCACAAAATGAACGTTCTTAACCGATTTCTCGACTATGTGAAGTTCGACACCCAGAGCGACGAACTCACTAACATGACTCCCTCCACCCCCGGACAATATAAATTCGCCGAATATCTCAAGGAGAAGGTAACCGAAATGGGCCTGACCGAAATCTCGCTCGACGAAAACGGCTACCTCTTCGCCACCCTCCCGGCCAACACCGACAAGCCCGGCATCCCCACAATCGGCTTCATTGCCCATCTCGACACGTCGCCCGACATGAGCGGCCATCACGTTAAGCCGCAGATTGTCAAGAACTACGACGGCGGCGACATCTGCCTCAACGCCGCCGAAGGCGTTTATCTGCGCCCCTCGGAATTCCCCGAACTGCTCCACTATGTCGGCCAAGACCTGGTAACGACCGACGGCACCACCCTGCTCGGCGCCGACGATAAAGCTGGCATCGCCGAAATAATGGGTGCCGTGGAATATCTGCAGGCCCACCCCGAAATCAAACATGGCAAAATCCGCATTGGCTTCAACCCCGACGAAGAAATCGGCCGCGGCGCCCACAAATTCGACGTCGAACGCTTCGGCTGCGATTGGGCCTACACCATGGACGGCGGCGAAATCGGCGAACTCGAATATGAAAACTTCAACGCCGCAGTGGCCAAAATCACCTTCAACGGCCGCAACGTGCACCCCGGCTACGCCAAACACAAAATGGTCAACTCAATGCGAGTTGCTATCCAGTTCGCTATCATGCTTCCCCGCTGGGAAACTCCGGAACACACCGAAGGCTACGAAGGTTTCTACCACCTCGTCGGAATGGAAGGCTCGGTCGAAAAAACCGAACTCACATATATTATACGCGACTTCGACCGCGACCGCTTCGAACGCCGCAAAAAAGAATTCGAACACCTGACCCGCAAAATCAACAAAGAGTTCCCCGACTGCGCTTCGCTCGAAATCAAAGACCAATATTTCAACATGCGCGAAAAAGTTGAACCGGTGAGCCACATAGTTGAAATCGCCGAACAGGCCATCAAAAACGCCGGCCTGACCCCCAAGGTCGTGCCCATCCGTGGCGGCACCGACGGCGCCCAGCTCTCCTTCAAGGGCCTGCCCTGCCCCAACATCTTTGCCGGCGGCCTGAACTTCCACGGCCGCTATGAATTCGTGCCCGTAGAGTCGCTCAACAAAGCCGCCGAGGTTATTGTTGAAATAGCAAAACTCGTTGGCCAACGATGAAACGATTTCTCTTTAACATTATAATTCTGACGGCGGCCGCTATCTCTGCGGCCGCTCAGTCTTTCAGCCTGGAGCAATGCCGCGGCTCGCGGATGCCCTATCCGGCACCCGACTCGGTGGTCGCCGTGCCCGACTCGCTGGCGCCCGTCATGATTTACCACGTCGGGCGCCACGGCGACCGCTACCCCACCTCGGCCGATAAATTCCTCCAGCTCGAAGCCTCCCTCGAAGCCCGCGCGGCAGAACTCGACCCCAAAGGCGCCGCCATGTTGCAGATAACCCGCCACGCCATCGACTCCATCGGCGACCGCTGGGGGCAGCTCAACGACCTCGGCGTTGCCGAGCAGCAAGGAATTGCCCGGCGACTCTGCATGGCCTTCCCCCAGCTGGTGGTCGGCCAGCGGATTTCAGCCGAGTCGAGCTATGTCGAACGATGCGTCGAGTCGATGAACGCATTTGTCGGCGTTTTGCGCCACATTCAGGCGGGTTTTGGTACCATAAATACCGATTTTGGACCACAATTTAACGCCCTTTTACGCCCCTTCCAAGTCGACACCGCCTACATCCAATGGACTGACAGCAAGCCATATAAGCCAATTTTAGAGGAATTTTCGGCCGGCATACCCAAATCCGACCTCGACGCCTACTACGTCCTAAGTTCCATCGGAAAAATGGACCGTAACATCTTCTCCCTCAATGAGTTCAACCGGCTCTGGCAAGTCGACAACCTGCGCCAGTACCTAACTCGCACACACACAACCATTTCCGCCCTTCCGGCCGAAATTTCCGCCCCTCTTCTCCAAGATATTATCGACCGACTCGACGCCTATATTGCTGGTACAGAGACCGAAACGTTGCGCCTGCATTTCGGCCACGCCGAAACGCTGATGCCCCTCCTCTCCCTCATGCGCCTCCCCTCCTGCTACTACCTCACCCACTACTTCGACACTGTCTATTCCCATTGGCAAACATTCAACGTCGTACCAATGGCCGCAAACCTGCAGGTAATTCTGATGCGCTCACATTCAGGCACTTACTATGTTCGCTTCGACCTAAACGAACGCCCTGTCGATTTCCCCGGCCACGGCACCATAATCCCCTGGTCAACAATGCGAACCCGCCTGCTGCAACTGCTCCCTTAAACAGGGCCGAGTTTTTTGAGCGAAAAATTTTGCAGATTGATGGAAAAGTGCGTAAATTTGCATTTGTAAATTATGCTACACTTTTTGAAGCTCATGTTGCAGATTCTCATGGCGCCCACGCGCGGATGGGAAGACGTTGGTGCCGACAGCGCCGACGCTCGCATTGCGTTGCGCTCCGGGCTGTTACCGCTGGTGGCCTTAGCCTCCATAACGGTAGGCGTCGGCGCGTTCTATGAGCTCCACCCCTCGGCCGTAGCGCTGATTATCAAGGCCATAGTGGTTTTTGCGCGATATATGATTGCCTACTTCTGCGGCGTTGCGCTACTGACCTACGCGCTCCCCAAGCTGGCAACCGACGGCGCCTTTGACCGTAACCGCACGGAGCTTTTTTGCGTTTACTGCACCGCAATCATGGCCTCAATCGGCATTTTGCAAAACCTGCTCCCAATGGAGCTGACCCTGCTGCAGTTCCTTCCCATCTATGTGGTGGTGGTTATCTGCCTGGGACGCACGTTTCTCAACGTTGACGAAAGCAATATTTTCCGCTTCGCCGCCTTCTCCATCGCAGGGCTGATTCTTCCGGTCTACATCATTGACTGGCTGCTCATGCCGGCGGCATAACTTCCCCTCTCACCGAACAAACACATGAAATTCAAAGAAGTAAACATAAAGAACCGCAGGGCGACTTTCGACTATGCCATTTCCGACACCTTCACTGCCGGAATCGTTCTGACCGGCACCGAAATCAAAAGCATACGCCTGGGCAAAGCTTCGCTGGTCGACACTTTCTGCTACATCCACAACGGCGAAGTGTGGGTCAAAAACATGTATATCGCCGAGTACTTCTACGGCACATACAATAACCACACCGAGCGCCGCGACCGCAAACTGCTGCTCAACCGCAAGGAAATACGCCAGCTCGACAAAGAAAACCAGGTGCCCGGCAACACCATAGTGCCCCTGCGCCTGTTCATCTCCGACCGCGGACTGGCCAAACTCGTTATCGGCATCGGCCGTGGCAAAAAAGAATTCGACAAACGCCAGTCTATCAAGGAACGCGACGACAAACGCGCCATTGCCCGCGCATTTCAGAAATAAGACCCACACACCACCCCAAATAACCCAATGAGCGAATACTACGACCCATATATGTCGGAGGGAACCGCCTCCGAACCGGACCCCCAACCGCAGCCGCGACGCCAACAGCCCGCCGCCGAACGGCAACGCACACGCTCTAAGGCCAAACCGAAAAAGGCGCCCAGAAGCGAAGCAATGGTGGTGTTCGATGCACGCGCAAAAATGTTTTTCGGCATCGTTCTGCTGCTGTTTGCGGCCTACTGTCTGATTGCCACCATCTCTGCCATACTTCATCCCGGAGCCGACCAGGCCGCCATTCAATATAACAGCCTGGGGCAGATTGCCGGCTCGCAGACCCCGCTGAGCAATGCCGCCGGACCGGCTGGCGCCAAATTGTCGAACTTCTTCCTGATCCGTTTTCTCGGATTAGGCTCCTTCGTTATCATCTACTATATAGTGATGGTGGGCCTCAAACTCCTCGGCTGGTCTAAAGCCCGGTTCTGGTCCCTGACCCTCAAGTCGCTCCAGATGGCCATCACCATCAGCATAGTGGCCGCATCGGTATCGCTCACCATCAGCTCGCCGCTCCGTCTTGGCGGCAACCCCGGCTACTATCTGGCCCTGTTCCTGAACGACACCCTGTCGCCTTTCGGCCTCTGGGGCATCAACATAGCCCTGATTTCGCTGGCGGTTATAGTTTTCCTCACTCAGATAACCAAAGGCATCAGCGCCATTAAACGCAAACTCAACGAGCGCCCCAAGCCCTCACGACCCGCCGAGAACTCGGAGAACTCGGAGCTCTCCGAGAACTCCGAGAACTCCGAGAACTCCGACCTCCCCGACACTCCCGAACTCGAAGAATTCTCCCCCTTCTCCGATAATTCCGATACTTCCAATAACTCCGATAACTCCAATAACCCCGAGGAGCCAGAGGAGCCCGAGCCCTCACCCGAACTCGAAATCACCGCCAACGAAATCGAAGTCGCCGACAGGGTAACCACCGAGGCCTACGACCCCACGGCCGACCTATCGCACTTCCGCTTCCCGCCCATTGACCTGCTCGAAGACCGCGTAGGCTCCAAAGTCACCGTTGACACCGAAGAACAGGAAGCCAACAAACAGCGAATAATCGACGCCCTGGCCCAGTTCAACATCAAAATCCAGTCAATCAAAGCCACCGTTGGCCCTACAATCACCCTGTTTGAAGTAGTGCCCGACACCGGCCAGCGCATCGCCGCCATCAAGCGCGTTGAGGAAGACCTTGCCCTCGCCCTCAAAGCTATGGGCATTCGCATCATTGCCCCCATTCCCGGCCGCGGTACCATAGGCATCGAAGTGCCCAACAACGACCCGCAAGTCGTTTCGATGCGCGCCATCATCGCCTCGCGCAAATTCCAGGAATGTGAATATCAGCTCCCCATGGCCTTGGGCGCCACAATCTCCAACGAAGTATTCATTGCCGACCTGGCCAAGATGCCCCACCTGCTCGTGGCCGGCGCCACCGGTCAGGGCAAATCAGTTGGTCTGAACGCAATCATAACCTCTCTGCTCTATAAAAAGCACCCCGCCGAACTCAAATTCGTTCTCGTCGACCCCAAATCGGTTGAATTCTCGCTCTATCGCGTGCTCGAAAGCCACTATCTGGCCAAGCTGCCCGACGAAGAAGATGCCGTCATCACCGAATCCGGCAAGGTCATAGCCACCCTCAACTCGCTCTGCGTTGAAATGGACCAGCGCTATAAACTCCTCCAGAACGCCGGCTGCCGCACCATTCTCGAATATAACTCCAAGTTCATTGCCCGGCGCCTCAACCCCGAAAAAGGCCATCGGTTCCTCCCCTACATAGTGCTGATAATCGACGAGTTCGCCGACCTGATTATGACCGCAGGCAAAGAAATCGAAACCCCCATTTGCCGCATCGCCCAAAAGGCGCGTGCAGTGGGCATCCACGCCATCATTGCCACCCAGCGCCCGTCAGTCAACGTGCTCACCGGCCTCATCAAAGCCCAGTTCCCCGCCCGCATAGCCTTCCGCGTTGCCCAGACCCAGGACTCCAAAACCATTCTCGACTGCTCCGGTGCCCACCAGCTCATTGGCCGCGGCGACATGTTCTTCTCCACCAACGGAAACCTGACGCGAGTGCAATGCGCCTTCGTCGACACTCCCGAGGTTGAAAACATCTGCGAATACATCAGCAACCAGCAGGGCTACCCCGGAGCCTACGAACTGCCGGAATACATCCCCGACCTCGGTGGCGACGGCGGTGGTGCCGCCTTGGGTGGCCAGCCCGGCTCGCCCTTCGACCGCGATCCACTCTTCGAAGAAGCCGCACGGTTCCTGGTCGGCGCCGGCAACACCGCCTCCACATCCTCGCTCCAGCGCCGCTACAACATCGGCTATAACCGCGCCGGCCGACTCATGGACCAGCTCGAACACGCCGGAATCGTTGGCCCCGCAATCGGCTCCAAGCCCCGCAACATTCTGGTTGACATAATGACCCTTGACTCAATGTTCCAATGAAACGACTCCTCTCTATCATACTGCTACTGAGCCTTGCGGCAGCCCTGGCAGTCAACGCCAAAGTGCCCCCGCAGGTCACCCGCGCGGTCAGCCGCGTAAAAGCCGCTCCGGCGCTCAACGTTGAATTCACCGTCAATGGCCAGGCCGGTTCTGCAACCCTTTGCGGCCAAATGTTCACCTACCAATTTCCCATGGCCAGCGTTTTCTACGACGGCAAAACCCAATGGAGCTACTCTCCTGCCGACAAAGAAGTTACCATATTCAACCCCACCGCCGCCGAACTGGCCGAATCAAACCCGCTGCAAATCCTATCGCGCCTGGCGTCAGACTATTCCGGCACAGCCCTGCCCGACCGGCCAAACACTGTGCGCCTCTCCGCCCTCAACCCCAAGAACCCCGTAACGGAAGCCACCGTGGTTTTCAACCCGTCCACCGGCTGGCCTACCGAAATAACGATTATCTGCGGAAACCAACGCACTCACCTCGAAAACATCCGGTTCACCCCCTCGAAAACCACAAAGGCCCCCGAAACGTTTAAATTCAAAGCACCCAAAGGAACAACCATCAACGACCTCAGATAATGAAAGAAACCCATACCAAATGCCTGATTATCGGCTCAGGCCCCGCCGGCTACACTGCCGCCATCTACGCTTCCCGCTCCAACCTCCAGCCCATTCTCTACGAAGGCTATACCCCCGGCGGACAGCTCACAACCACCTCCGAAGTTGAAAACTTTCCCGGCTACCCCGATGGCGTTACCGGCCCCCAGCTCATGGACGACCTGCGCAAACAGGCAACCCGCTTCGGCGCCCAGCTCCGCTCAGGCAAAATCACCGAAGTAAACTTCGACGTCCGCCCCTTCCAAATCAAAACCGACGTTGGCGAATGGCTAACCGCCGACACCGTAATCATAGCCACCGGCGCCTCCGCCCTCTACCTCGGCCTGCCCGACGAAGACAAATATAAAGGCCTCGGCGTTAGCGCCTGCGCCACCTGCGACGGCTTCTTCTACCGCAAAAAAACAGTGGCAGTAGTCGGCGGCGGCGACACCGCCTGCGAAGAAGCTCTCTACCTCTCCAACCTCGCCACCAAAGTCTACCTCATCGTGCGCCGCGATCGCCTGCGCGCATCCAAAGTCATGCAGCAGCGCGTAATCGACAAAGACAACATCGAAATCCTCTTCAACACCAACACCGTTGGCCTCTACGGCGAAGAATTCCTCGAAGGCGCACACCTCGTTGAACACCGCGAAACGCCCGATGAACGCCACTACGACATCCCCATCGACGGCTTCTTCCTCGGCATCGGCCACAAACCCGAAACCG